>JANOAQ010000020.1:0-4888 GCA_031411195.1 Burkholderiaceae bacterium
GGCTTTGAGGCCAGCCGTGAGGCCTACCTGACCTACACCCTGGGCACCGCGCCCAACCCCGGGGCCATCATCGGCCGTGCCGCCGACCCGCGCTTTGCCGACGCGCCCACGCTGAACGGCCGGCGGGTGGCGATAGAGCGCGATTACGTCAGCCAGTTTTATGCCCGCCGCCTGTATCCCGAAGCCCTGGTGATCGACCACCCCGACACCGCGTCGGCGCTGGCTGCGGTGGCGCTGGGCGAGGACGATTTCTACTTCGGCAGCCTGCTGATGGCGATGGACAGGCTGCAGCGTGACCGCATGGTCGGCCTGGCCGTCAAGCGCTCGCTGGTGTATGCCACCGGCCTGATGCACTTTGGCGTGCGCAGCGACTGGCCCTTGCTGGCCAGCGCCCTGAGCAAGGGCGTGGCGGCGCTGCGCCAATCGCCCTTGCCCAGCCTGCAACTGGCGTTGGACGCCGTGGGGCAACAAGCCGAAGGCCTGCCGCGACCCATGGCCTTGAGCGCCTTGGAACAACGCCAAGTGGCGGGCCGCAGCGTTCTGAGAGTGGGTGCGGTGCGGGGGCTCACCCTGCTCAATGAAGCCACGGCAGGCGGCGGCCACGCCGGTATCGGCGCGGACTACACCGTGCAGGTGGCCGCCCGCCTGGGGCTGGCGGTCGATGTCGTGCCCTTCGACAGCGTCGCCCAGATGCTCGATGGTTTGCGCGAAGGCCGCATCCACCTGGCGCCGCTGCTCACCCGCACGCCCGAGCGCGCCAAGGATCTCGTCTTCTCCGATCCCTACCTGGAGATGCCTTACCACGTGATCGCCCGCAGCGACGCACCGATGTACTGGGACCTGGCCAGCCTGCATGGCAAACGGCTGGCCTTGACGGCGCAGCACCCACTGCGTGAATTCCTGGCCACACGCTACCCCGACATCCAGATCGTGGATGCCCCGCCGGGCGAAGGCGCCATGGATCTGGTGGCCAACGGTGGCGCCGACGCCGCAGTCGAGGCCAAGCTGTACGCCAACCTGCGCATCAACAGCGACAACAACGGCCTGCTGCGCCAGGTGTCGCGGGTGGACGAGATCCCGGCGCAGTTTCACTTTGCCGCCTCGAACGAGGCCTCTTCGCTGATCCCCTTGATCAACCGTGCGCTGGCAGATATTCCGGCGGCCGAGCGCACTCGCCTCTACCGCCGTTGGGTGGCGGTGGACGTGCACCCCGGTTTTGCCTGGCGGCGCTGGGCGCCGTTGATCGCCACCGCCATTGCAGCCCTGCTGCTGTTGGCCCTGGTCAGCGCCTGGTGGATGCGCCGACTGCAGCGCGAAGTGGTGCACCGTGGCCAGGCCGAGCAGCGCTTGCGCGCCGTGGCCAACAGCCTGCCGGGCCTGGTCTTTCAGTACATCACCGCCAGCGACGGCCAGTTGCTGCAGCGCTACTTCAGCGAGTCGGTGGATGATTTCCTCGGGCCTGGCCTGGCCGACGCACCCAGCCTGTTCGATGCGGTGGCCCGCCGCACACCGCCGGCCCAGGCGGCCTTGCTGCGCGCTGCGCGGCGCGACAGCGCCACCCGGCAACGGCCCTTCAAGCACACCGTGCAATACGACGACCCGCGACGCGGCACGCGCTGGCTGCACTGCGAAGCCGTGGTGCGCCCGCTGGACGGCGGCCGCCTGGCCTGGACGGGGTACGTGGTGGATGTATCGAGCGAACGTGCGCTGCAAGCCCAGTTGCTGGAAACCCTGCAGGCCAAGAACCTGTTCGTGGCCAGCGCCAGCCACGAACTGCGCGCGCCGCTGCACGCCATCACCCTGGCACTGCAAGGTCTGGGCGAAAGCCGGCTTGAAACCGCCCAGCGCGGCCTCTGGTGCATTGCCCAGGACGCCTCGGCGGCGCTGGCGCAACTGATCGACGACGTGCTCGACTTGGCGCGCATCGATTCAGGCCAACTGCGCCTGACACCCGTGCAAGTGGATTTGCCGGCACTGCTGACGCAGGTCGCCGAACCCCACCGCCTGGCTGCCCAGGCCCGTGGCCTGCAGCTCAAGCTGGTTTTGGCGCCCGACCTGCCAAGCCGGGCCAAGCTGGACGCCTTGCGACTGCGCCAGCTATTGAGCAACCTGGTTGGCAACGCCATCAAGTACACGCCTGCGGGTGTGGTCACCATCAGCGCCTCGCTCGATGCGGACGGGGCGCCTCGGGCGGTCGGCGCCGTGAACCTGCCCGGCGACAACGCCGGTCTGCGCCTGGTGATTCGGGACACCGGCATCGGCATACCACCAGAGCGCCAGAAGACCCTCTTCGAGCCCTTCGGCCAGGCACCGGCCGGTCTGCCGGCGGGCGAGCGCAGCCACGGGCTGGGCCTGGCCATCTGCAAGCGCCTGGTGCATGCAATGTGCGGCGAAATCACCCTGGGCAGCATGACCGACGTGGGCACCGAAGTGGTCGTGCGCCTGCCACTGCCGGCACTGGATGCGTCCGAGCCGGGTGAAACGGGTGCCCTTCAGCTTCGTCACGGCCCGGTCTTGCTGGTGGACGATGACGACGTCAGTCGCGCCTTGATGGCCGAAATGCTGCGTGGCGCAGGGCATGCCGTGCTCCAAGCCGATGGTGCCGAGGCCGCCATGGCCTGTTGGAAGCTGAACGACCTGGCTGTGGTCATCAGCGACCGGTACATGCCCGGCGGCGACGATGGCCCGGCGCTGCTGGCCATGATCCAGGCCGACGCCCTGGCCCAGGGACGGGCCGTGCCGGCCTGCGTGCTTTGCACCGGCAGCCCCGACGAGCCTGCCCAGGCATCGCTCGATGCCGTGCTGGCCAAGCCCGTGCGGCCTCAGGATCTGCATGCCACGCTGGCCGCAATAGGCGTGCTTCCATGGGGCCGCTGAGGCTGCCCGCCGCCTGGGCTGGGCCACAATTGGCCGCATGGCCCTGGGCGAGTTCGATCTGATCAAGCAGTACTTCTCCCGACCGGCAAAACGGGCGGTGCTGGGCGTGGGCGACGACTGCGCCTTGCTTCAGCCAAGCCCCGGCCAGTTGCTGGCCATCAGCAGCGACATGCTGGTCGAGGGCCGGCACTTCCTGCCTACCGTGTTGCCCGAGCGCCTGGGCCACAAGGCCCTGGCCGTCAACCTGAGCGACCTGGCCGCCTGTGGCGCAAAACCACTGGCCTTCACGCTGGCGCTGTCGATGCCGCAGGTGGATGAAGCCTTTCTGGCCGGCCTGGCCCAGGGCCTGTTTGCACTGGCCGACGTGCACGACATCGAGCTGGTGGGCGGCGACACCACCGCCGGTCCGCTCAACCTTTGCATCACCGTGTTTGGTGAAGTACCCCCCGGCCAGGCGCTTCGGCGCGATGGCGCGCGTGCCGGTGACGCGCTGTGGGTCAGCCACCCGCTGGGTGGCGGCCTGGGCGATGCCCGTCTGGCGCTGGAGGCCTTTCGCGGCACGCTGGCGCTCGGTGGCGACGACTTCGAGGCCGCGCGCCGCGCGATGGAGCAGCCGCAACCTCGGGTGGCCCTGGGCCTGGCCTTGCGAGGCCTGGCCACCGCCGCCATCGACCTGAGCGATGGTCTGGCCGGCGACCTGGGCCACGTGCTGCAGCGCTCGCAACTGGGCGCCACGGTCCACGTCGATGCCCTGCCCATCAGCCCCGTGCTGGCGCACCAGCCCCTGGCACTGCAGCGCGCCTTTGCCTTGTCGGGCGGCGATGACTACGAATTGCTCTTCAGCGCGCCGCCTGACGCAGCATCCCAGGTGCTGGCGGCCGCCGCCTTGGCGGACGTCGGCGTGCGCTGCATCGGCCACATGCAGGCCGAGCCAGGCCTGCGGCTGCTCGACGCCCACGGTCGGCCCGTGCCGCTGGCCCTGCGCAGCTTCGACCATTTCAAGCCATGACGGCACCACGCCGCGCCACCGCCGCCTTCATGCTGGGCCACCCGGCGCGCTGGCTGGCCCTGGGGTTTGGCAGCGGGCTGGCGCCCATGGCCCCCGGTACGGTGGGCACCTTGTGGGGGTGGGCGGCCTTTGTCATTGCCCGGCCATTTCTGGACGACGCGGGTTGGGCGCTGGTGATCGCCCTGTCCACCCTGGTGGGCTGGTGGGCCTGTACCCGAACCGCCCAGCACCTGGGCATCGCCGACCCCGGCGCCATCGTCTGGGACGAGGTCATCGCCATCTGGCTGGTGCTGTGGCTGGTGATGCCGGCCAGCCTGTGGGGCCAGTTGGTGGCCTTTGCACTGTTCCGCTACTTCGATGCGGCCAAGCCGGGGCCGGTAGGCTGGGCCGACCGCTTGTTCAAGCTGCGCCCCGGTGAAGCCATCGGCTGGCGCCAGGGCTTGGGCATCCTGTTTGACGACGTGGTGGCCGCGCTGTGCACACTGGCCGTGATCGCGCTGTGGCAACGGCTGAGTATTTGGTGGAGCCCATGATCAATGACGAAGACACCGGTGCCTTGGTCCGTCGCCTGGCTGATGCCCTGCGCCAGCACCGGGCCATGCTGGCCACGGCCGAAAGCTGCACCGGCGGGCTGATCGCCGGCGCCTGCACCGATCTGGCCGGATCGAGTGATTGGTTCGAGCGCGGCTTCGTCACCTACAGCAATGCCGCCAAGACCGAGTTGCTGGACGTGGACGACGCCTTGCTGCAGGCCCACGGCGCCGTCAGTGAGCCGGTGGCCCGCGCCATGGCCGCCGGTGCACTGGCCCGCTCACACGCCCATTGGGCGGTGGCCGTCACCGGCGTGGCCGGGCCGGGCGGCGGCAGCGCCGACAAGCCGGTGGGCACCGTGTGGCTGGCATGGGCCTGGCGGTCTGTGGCGCGAGAAGTGGCGGGCGAGGTGGCGGGCGAGGTGGCCACCGACGCCTTGTGCCAGCAATTTGCGGGCGACCGCGCTGCCGT
>JANOAQ010000021.1:0-3837 GCA_031411195.1 Burkholderiaceae bacterium
CAGACCGAGCACCAGCACGCCTTCGGTGGTGGTGAAGCGCTTGCTCTTCCAGATCGTCATGCCGATGTTGTAGAGGAACATCAGCATGCAGACCACGATGACGATCTTGTGCGGCAGGGGCTGTTCGAGCAGCTTGTTGCCGGTGCCATAGCGGAACAGGTAGCCCACCACGGCGGTCAGGCCCATCAAGGACCAGAGCACCAGTTGCAGGTAAGCCAGCTTGACGCTGTAGAGCTCTGTGCGCGACTCGTCGGGCACCATCCAGTAGGTGGCCCCCATGAAGCCGGTCAGCACCCAGACGATCAGCAGATTGGTGTGGATGACCTTGCTGACATCGAAGGGCAGGATGTAGAGCAGCGGGTCGGGCCCCAGGTACTTGGCGGCCGACAACAGGCCGAACACCAACTGCAGACCGAACAGCACCATCGCCACGGCGAAGTACCAGTAGGCAACCGATTGAGACCTGTAGCGCATGGCGATATTCCTCGAGGCGTGCGCCGGACTACTTGAAGGTGGCCAGGTAGGCCACCAGCTGATCGACCTGTTCAGGCGAAAGATCCTTGCCGTAGCTGGCCGGCATGAACGACACCCCGCTCGCCGAGTACATCGCACCTGCCACCATGTGCGCGCTGGGCTGCACGATGGATTCGCGCAGGTAGCCTGCGGCGTCTTTTGCGGTTCCCTTGTAGCCGGCCGCGCCGATGGTCTGTTGTGCACGTGTGACCACACCGGCCAGCGACGGCCCCGCCATCTGGGCGCCGGGCACCAGCGAGTGGCAGGCAGCGCAGGCGGGCGTGGAGGTCTTGAACAGGTTTTCGCCCAGCGCGACCGGGCTCTTGTCGCCGGCCGCGGGTGCGCCGGCCGGCGGCGGCGTTGAACCAGTGCTTGCCCGCACGGGCTGCGGTGCGCCCATCGGCCCGATGCCAGCGCCGGTGACAAGGATCGGCCGCGGTGGCCAGCCCTGGTTGTCCACCTTGCTGACCCAGTCGAGGAAGGCGACGAGATCGGCGATCTCCACGTCGCTCATGTCCTGTTTGGGCATCAGCCGGCGGTGGCGCTGCTCGTCGTAGAACTTCGACGGATCCTTCAGATAGGCCTGAAGGTAGGCGGCACCACGGTGCTGGGCGATCTTGGTCAGGTCGGGCGCGTAATACGCCCCCTCCCCGAACAAGGTGTGGCAGTTGATGCAGTTGTTCTTGTGCCAGACGTCCTTGCCGTGCTTGACCGCAGGCGTGATGTTCTGGGCGTTCGTCAGTTTGGGGAACTGCCGATGGCTGTCGATCGTCAGCCCCAGGAAGGCCAAGGCTGCCACTGCGGTTGACCCGATCGCGAAGAGCCTGGCCTGTCGCTTGTTCATGGTGGGGGCCCGGCCTCAGACGCTGATACCGGTCCAGTAGGTGACGGCGATGTAGGCCGCGTACAGCACACCCGCCAGCATCAGGCCGAGCACCACATGGCTGAAGACCCTGAAACCCAGGTAGGCACTCATGCGGGACCGATCAAAGCGTCGAGCCCGTGCAGCGCCCAGTCAGAGGAGGATGAAGCCATGGGCACATGGTGGCTGCTTTGAATCTCGACTTCGGTGCGCCAGCGCACGTACGGTGCTGCCGGTCACGGCTCCGGTTGCACGGCGGTGCTCAATGCAGCTTGCAGCTTGCAGCTTGCAGCGGGCTGCGCCGGCCGACCTTGGCAAGTGCTTCGGGGCCGTCAGCGCCGAGCAGGCGCCTTGGTCTGGCGCAGGGGCCGGGTGGTCTTGGGCATGCCCACCACCACCGCAGCCGGGCCGTGCACCGCAGTTGCGTTGGGCAGGCTCGGTGAATTTGCAGGCGCTGCGGTCAGGTCGGCAAGCGTTGCGCTGTCCAGTGCCTGGAAGTAGGCACGCAGCGCCGCCTCGAAGACGTGCTTGAGCCGACAGTCCGGCGTCAGGGTGCAGGCATTGCTGGCGGTGTCGAAGCACTCGACCAGCCGGAAGTCGGTTTCCGAGGCCCGCACCACATCGCCGATGCGGATGGTCTCGGGCTCTTTCGACAGGCACAGGCCGCCGCCTCGGCCGCGCGTGGTCTGGAGCAGCCCCTGGCGCGCCAGATCGTTCACCACCTTCATCAAGTGGCCCTTGGACAGGCCGTGTTGCTCGGCCAGTTCATGGATGGTGACCAGGCGCTCACGATGCCGCGCGCAGTACATCAGCACGCGCAAGGTGTAGTCGGTGTATTCGGAAAGCCGCATGCAGTGCCTTAAAGATGCATGAAGTGTATTGCTTTAATCGATGATTATCCTTAAGATTCACGCAATTTCGATGTTTATCCAGATCCTGTACTTTGGCTCGACCCGCAACCCTTTGCCCGCCATGACGATCTCCTTGCCCCTGCTCAGCGCCGCGCCGCCGGCCCCCTTGCCAGAGCCTCAGGGTTGGCCGTTGTGGCGGTTGGGATTTCGCCCGTTCTATCTGGGTGCGGCCGCCTACGGCATGGTGGCGGTGCCGCTGTGGATTGCGCTGCTGCTAGGCCATGTTTCGCTGCCACTGACCGTGGCGCCCATGCTCTGGCATGCCCACGAGATGCTGTTCGGCTTTGCCGTTGCCGTGATCGTGGGTTTTCTGCTGACCGCCGGCAAGGCCTGGACGGGGCTGGGCACGCCGCGCGGTGCGGTGCTGGCCGCGCTGGCCGGCCTGTGGCTGGCCGCCAGGCTGGCCGCCATCGTCGCGCCTTACGCCGTCTACGCCGCACTGGATCTGCTGCTGCTGCCGCTCGTGGCAGCCATCCTCATCCGGGTGCTGCTGCGTGCGGGCAACCGGCGCAACCTGCCGCTGGGGGGCATCTTGCTGCTGCTGGCCTTGGCCAATGCCGCGTTCCACGGCGCCGTGTCGGGCCTCATCGACATCGCCCCGGTGCGTGCCCTGCATGCGGGGCTGGCGCTGGTGGTGATGATCGAGTGCGTCATGGCCGGCCGTGTGGTGCCGGCCTTCACGATGTCAGCGCTGCCCGGCGTGAAGCTGAAGGCGCCGCCCCACCTGGAGCAGCTCACGCTCGGCGTGACGGCCTTCGGCCTGGCGCTGTGGGTGCTGGCGCCCCCGAATGCCATCACCGCCACAGCGTTGGCCGCTGCCGCCTTGCTGCATGCCCAGCGGCTGTGGCGCTGGCAGCCGCTGCGCACACGCGCCCGCCCCATCCTGTGGGTGCTGCACGCGGCCTATGCCTGGCTGCCGGTCGGCCTGGCGCTCTTGGCAGCGGCGCAATTCCAGGTGATTGCGGTGTCGGCGGGCATCCACGCGCTGGCGGTGGGCGCCACCGGCGGGCTCATCATCGGCATGATGACCCGCACGGCACGTGGCCACACGGGCCGGCTGCTGCAGGTGTCGCGGGCCGAAGTGGCCGCCTACCTGCTGGTGGCTGGCGCCGCAGTGGTGCGCGTGCTGCTGCCGTTGCTGGCGCCACAGCACCTGGCCGTCTGGCTGATCGCCGCTGCCGCTGCCTGGGGGCTGGCATTCGCGCTCTACCTGTTCGTCTTTGCCCCCTGGTTGCTGTCGACGCGCCTCGATGGCAAGGACGGCTGACGGCCCGCCCGTCGCCCTGCCGCCAACACCCATGGCCAACACCCACCGCCAACGCCCACCGCCATCGACCTGCGCACGATCGCACCGCGCGAGCGAAATGTCCTGGTCTTTGCCTGCTGCGGTTGATCTGAAAGGGGCCAGGCCGTGACCTTCGTCGTCACCGAGGCGTGCATACGCTGCAAGTACACCGACTGCGTGGACGTCTGCCCGGTGGACGCGTTTTGCGAGGGCCCGAACTTTCTGGTCATCGACCCCGACGAGTGCATCGACTGCGCCGTCTGCGT
>JANOAQ010000022.1:0-13438 GCA_031411195.1 Burkholderiaceae bacterium
CGCCGACGCTGCGGGCGCTGTGACATGGCGGCGGCCCGCAGGCCGGCCGGTGGCACCCCGATCGCTACACTGGCCGCATGAGTTCCACGCCCCTGGATGCCCTGCTGCTGCGCGCCGACCACCTGATCGCGCGGCTGGAAAAACTGTTGCCCCAGGCCCTGGGCGCACCCGACTGGGACGCGTCCGTCGCCTTCCGCTACCGCAAGCGCGGCAGCGCCGGCTGGCTGCAGCCGGTGCGCCAGGTGGCGCCGCTGGCCTTGAGCGATCTGAAGGAAGTGGACGGCCAGAAGGAGCGCCTGGTGCGCAACACCCTGCAGTTTGTGGCCGGTGCGCCGGCCAACAATGTGCTGCTCACCGGTGCCCGCGGCACCGGCAAGAGCTCGCTGATCAAGGCCTGTCTGAACGAGTTTGCCGGCCGCGGCCTGCGCCTGATCGAGGTCGACAAGGCCGACCTGGTCGACCTGCCCGACCTGGTCGACCTGGTGGCCCACCGCGATGAGCGCTTCATCGTCTTCTGCGACGACCTGAGTTTCGACGAGGGCGAACCCGGCTACAAGGCGCTCAAGAGCATCCTGGACGGCAGCATCTCGGCTGCCAGCGACAACGTGCTGATCTACGCCACGAGCAACCGGCGTCACCTGTTGCCCGAGACCATGAAGGAGAACCTCACCTACCAGCACACCGACGATGGCGAAGTGCACCCTGGCGAGGCGGTCGAGGAAAAGATTTCCCTGAGCGAACGCTTCGGCCTGTGGATCAGCTTCTACCCTTTCAGCCAGCCCGAGTACCTGAGCATCGTGGCCCAATGGTTGCGTCACTTCGGGGCCAGCGAGGCGGCTATCCACACCGCCCGCCAGCCATCGCTGGTGTGGGCGCTGGAGCGGGGCTCGCGCTCGGGTCGCGTGGCCTACCAGTTTGCGCGTGATTGGGCGGGCCGCGACCATGCGCATGACGGCTTGCCCACGCCGGTGGCCGACGACACCGCGCCCGACGGGCTCGACCGTGTCTGAGGGTTCAGGCGCGTCCAGGGCCATCACTTCGGTCGACGGAATCGCCCGGGGCGAGCGCCCGGTGACCGATGTGGCCGTGGGCGTTTTGATCGAGCGCGATGCGCAGGGCCGTGAAGGCCGCTTCTTGCTGACCAGCCGGCCCGAGGGCAAGGTCTACGCCGGTTATTGGGAATTCCCCGGTGGCAAGTTCGAGCCCGGCGAAACACTGGCGCAGGCCCTGCGGCGCGAGCTGCATGAAGAGCTCGGCATCACCATCGGGGCGGTGCACCCTTGGCAGCAGGAAGTCTTCGACTACCCGCATGCCCGGGTGCGCCTGCACTTTTGCAAGGTGTTCGACTGGACCGGCGCCTTCGAGATGCGTGAAGCCCAGCAGATGGCCTGGGCCGAGCTGCCGGTGGCGGTGGCGCCGGTGCTGCCCGGCACCGTGCCGGTGCTGCGCTGGTTTGCGGCCGAGCGGGCGTGGGCCGGGCCGCTGCACGGTTGATTGGCCTGGGTTGAAGCGGGCTTGACAGCGGCTTCGGTGGGTCCTAAAGTGATATCACTTTGAGATCAACCGGAGACAAGCATGAGTCAACCCGCAGCGACAGAACGCGCCGCCCGCGCCCGAGGTGGCTGGGCCATGGCCGGCTTGGGCGTGGCTCTGGTTCTGGCCGGCGTGGGTGTGATGGCCCTGCGCCCGGCGCCGGGCACGGCCCTTATGGCCGTGCCGTTGATGCTGGCGGCCGCCTGCTGCTTTGGCGGCCTGTATGTGCTGCAGCCCAACCAGGCAGCGCTGTTGATGTTTTTCGGTCGCTACACCGGCACCGATCGGGGTGAAGGCCTGCGCTGGGCCAACCCTTTCAGCAGCTCGCGCAAGATCTCGGTGCGGGCCCACAACTTCAACAGCGACAAGCTCAAGGTCAACGACCTGCGTGGCAACCCCATCGAGATCGCGGCGGCCGTGGTCTGGCGGGTGGCCGACACGGCGCGGGCCAGCTTCGATGTCGAAGACTATGAAAAATACGTGCTCACCCAGGCCGAAGCTGCGGTGCGCCACCTGGCCTCGCGCTATGCCTACGACAACCTCGAAGTGGACGCCCAGGGCAATGCCTCGGCCGAAGTCACCCTGCGCGGCGGCACCGACGAAGTGGGCAGCGCCTTGCTGGACGAACTGGCGGCGCGCTTCTCGCAGGCCGGCATCGTGGTGGTGGACGCCAAGCTGACCCACCTGGCCTATGCGCCCGAGATCGCCGGCACCATGCTGCGCCGCCAGCAGGCCGAGGCGGTGGTGGCGGCCCGGGCCAAGATCGTGCAGGGCGCGGTAGGCATGGTGGAGATGGCGCTGCGCGGCCTGGAGGCGCGCGGCCTGGTCAGCCTGGACGACGAGCGCAAGGCGGCCATGGTGAGCAACTTGCTGGTGGTGCTGTGCTCCGACCACGACGCCACACCGGTGGTCAATGCCGGCACGCTGTACAACTGATCGCCCGGGGCGCAGAGCATGAGCCGTCCACTGCGTGTGGTCATCATCTTTCTGGGCTTGCTGCTGCTGCTGGCGGTGCAGGCCATCTGGCTCTTGGCGCTGCCGCAGGCCTTGCCGGTGGCCGGTGGCCTGTTGTCGGGCCTGGTGGTGCTGCTCGGGCTGGTGTTTCGCGGTGCCCGCCCGGCCTTCACCCGGGCCGAGCGCCAGCGCATCTTCGGCCAGTGGGTCGATTGATCTGGCAAACGCATGTCCAGTCCGGGCAAGAAGGCCTTCGCGCTGCGCATCGATCCGGCCTTGTGGGCCGAGATCGAGCGCCTGGCCGCGGCCGAACTGCGCAGCGCCAATGCCCAGGTGGAGTACCTGTTGCGCGAGGCCCTGCGCGCCCGCCTGGGTGACGCTGCCCTGCAGCGGCGTGTGCCCGCACTGCCGTCCAAGCCCGCGCCGTCCACAGCCCCGCCGTCCACAGCCCCGCCGCCCGAACCCGCTGAAGGGTGAAGGGCCTCGCTACACTGCGGGCGATGAACTGGCTGGACGAGATCAAATGGGACCGCGACGGCCTGGTGGCCGCCATCGCGCAGGAAGCCAGCACCGGCGATGTGCTGATGTTCGCCTGGATGAACCGCGAGTCCCTGGCCCTGACAGCCGAGCGTGGCCAGGCGGTGTACTTCAGCCGCTCACGCCAGCGCCTGTGGCACAAGGGCGAAGAAAGCGGGCACTTTCAGCAGGTGCACGAAATTCGCGTCGATTGCGACGCCGACGTGCTGCTGCTCAAGGTGACCCAACTCGGCCACGAACCCGGCATCGCCTGCCACACCGGGCGCCACAGTTGCTTTTTCCGCAGGCTCGATGGCAGCACGGTCGATGCCCGTGGCTGGACCGCCACCGATCCGGTGCTGCAAGACCCCGAGCGCATCTACAAGCAATGACCGATCCCACGGCCCCCGCGCTGACTTCGCAAGACCTGCTGGCCCGCCTGGCTGCGGTGATCGAATCACGCCTGCCCGCCAACGGCGGCGACCCCGACAAGAGTTATGTCGCGCGCCTGTTCAGCAAGGGCACCGACGCCATCTTGAAAAAAGTGGGCGAAGAAGCCACCGAGACGGTGATGGCCGCCAAGGATGGCGACCGCCAGAAGATCGTCTGCGAAGTGGCCGACTTGTGGTTTCACTCGATGATCGCACTGGCGCATTTCGGGCTGCAGCCGGCCGATGTGCTGGCTGAACTGGCCCGCCGGGAAGGCCTGTCGGGTCTGGAAGAATTTGCGTTGCGCAAAGCCGTGCAACGCGACAAGGAAGGTGCTTGATGAACGATCCCCATGACCATGCCGGCGAGGTGAGCGCCGTGGTGTTGCCCGCACAAACCGAAACCGCCTTGCTCAAGGTCGGCCACATCAGCTATGCCCTGCATGCCGTGGTGGCCGTGGGCGCCGTGCTGCCGGGCGCCCAGGCCAGCGTGCTGCTGCTGATCGCCGCGTTCGTGCTCGATCTGCTCAAGCGCGACGATGCCGCTGGCTCGTGGCAGGCCAGCCACTTTCGCTGGCGCATCCGCAGCGTGGTGTTTGCCGGCATCGCCTATGCCGTGACGGCGCCGCTTTGGCTGCTGCTGTTGGTGCCGGGCTGGATCGCCTGGGCCATTGTTTCGCTGTGGTTTCTCTACCGCGTGCTGCGCGGATGGCTGGCCTTGAACGACCGGCGGCCCATGCCGGTTTGATTCTTCCACCCCTATTTACACCGCCACGTCCATGTCGCATGACCCGAACTGCATCTTCTGCAAGATCGTTGCCGGCCAAATCCCGGCCCGCAAAGTGCATGAAGACGAGCACCTGCTGGCCTTTCATGACATCCATCCCTGGGCGCCGGTGCACATCCTGGTCATCCCCAAGCTGCACATCGTCGGCATGGTCGATGTCACCGACGAGCACGCCGCTTTGCTGGGCCGCATGATGGCGGTAACACCCCGATTGATGCGCGAATTGGGTGTCACCAACGGTTACCGCCATGTCATCAACACCGGGCAGGATGGTCGCCAGGAGGTGATGCACCTGCACCTGCATGTGATGGGCGGCCCGCGGCCTTGGCTCAAGGGGTGAAGGGCATCACGCCGGCCTTGCAAGTGCGCCGGCGGCCCTCACCTAGAATCAATCGTTTCGTCTTTCGGCTCAACAGGAGTTCTCCATGGGATCCTTCAGCATCTGGCACTGGCTCATCGTGCTGGTCGTGGTGGTGCTGATTTTCGGCACCAAGAAGCTCAAGAACGTCGGCGCCGACCTGGGCTCCGCAGTCAAGGGCTTCAAAGATGGTGTCAAGGACGGTACCGGCTCGGCCGATGTCGTCCCCGTGCCGCCGCAGCAAGTAACCGCCCACAAGGCCGGCGACGCCAACACCGTTGACGTCGAGGCCAAGACCAAGGCCTGAGCCTGGCCCCCGGCCCCTGCGCGCAAGCCTGGGCATGCGCGTGCGCCGACGGGCTTGAGCCAACCCCTCCATGATCGACTTCGGTTTCGACAAGATCGCGCTCATCGGCGCCGTGGCGCTGATCGTCATCGGCCCCGAGAAGCTGCCGCGCGTGGCCCGCACGGTGGGTGCGCTGATGGGCAAGGCCAGGCGTTACGTGGCCGACGTGAAAGCCGAGGTGAACCGCTCGATCGAGCTCGAAGAACTGCAGAAGATGAAGACGCAATTCGAGACCGCCGCGCGCGACGTGGAGCAAACCGTCAACCGCGAGGTCAACGAGGCCCAACATGTCTTCCACGACCAGTTCAAAGACTTGAGCCATGGGTTTGGTGGTTCTACGACGTCAAGCGCCGACGGCGCGCTCGATCACACGCCCATACCCGCACTGCCGGAGTACAAGCGCCCCAACAAGCGCTGGCGCCTCAAGCGCACGTCGGTACCGCGCTGGTACAAGCAGCGCGCCGGCGTGCGCGGCCATGTGCAATCGGGCGCCGCCCGTGTGGCGCGTTTTCGTCCTTCCGGCCTGAAGTAGCGCTTTGCCCATGGCCGAACCCCAAGACGAACTCGCCGGCACCGAACAGCCCTTCGTATCCCACCTGATCGAGCTGCGCGACCGACTGGTACGTGCGTTCATCGCCGTGGGCGTGGTATTTGGTGTGTTGTGCCTTTGGCCCGGCCCGGCCGGCCTCTATGACCTGCTGGCCGCGCCGCTGGTGTCCCACCTGCCCAAGGGCACAACCTTGATCGCCACCAACGTGATCTCGCCCTTCATCGTGCCGCTGAAGATCACGCTGATGGCGGCCTTTCTGGTGGCCTTGCCCATCGTGCTGTACCAGGTCTGGGCCTTCGTGGCGCCGGGCCTCTACAACCACGAGAAGAAGCTGGTGCTGCCGCTGGTGGTATCCAGCACCTTGCTGTTCATCATGGGCGTGGCCTTCTGCTATTTCTTCGTCTTCGGCCAGGTGTTTGCCTTCATCCAGGGCTTTGCGCCCAAGAGCATCACCGCCGCGCCTGACATCGAGGCCTACCTCAGCTTCGTGCTCACCATGTTCATCGCCTTCGGCGCCGCGTTCGAGGTGCCGGTGGCCGTGGTGGTGCTGGCGCGCATGGGCATCGTCAGCATCGCAAAGCTCAAGGAGTGGCGCGGTTATTTCATCGTGGTGGCCTTCATCGTGGCGGCCGTGATCACGCCGCCCGACGTGGTATCTCAGCTGTCACTGGCCATCCCGATGTGCTTGCTGTACGAGGTGGGCATCATCGCGGCGCGCTTCTTCATCAAGCACACCCAGGCGCCCGAGGCCGAGACGGAATCGGCCAAGAGCTGATCTCCGGTGAGCGGTGCCTACTGCGCCGGCTTGCGTGCCGGGGGCCGTTTGCGCTGGATGATGTCGAGTGACAGTGTCAGGGCTTGCTTGCCCCGCTGCACCTGAACCTGGGCGGGCTGGCCTGGTGGCAAGGCTGCCACCGTGTTGAGCAACTGCGCCACGCTGGCCACCGGATTGCCGGCCACGGACATCACCACATCACCGGGGCGAAGCCCGCCCTTGGCGGCAGGGCCGTCCTGCAGCACGCCGGTGATCAGTACCCCGCTGTGAGTCGCCAGCTGCAAGCTCTCGGCGATGTCCGGTGTGAGCTCTCGCGGTTCCACGCCTATCCAGCCGCGGCGCACCACACCATCCTTGATCAGGCTCTCCATGACCCGCTGGGCCACGTCTGCCGGGATGGCAAAGCCGATGCCATTGCTGCCCCCGGTACGCGAGTAGATGGCCGTGTTGATGCCCACCAAGTGGCCGTTGAGGTCCACCAGCGCACCGCCCGAGTTGCCTGGGTTGATGGCTGCATCGGTCTGGATGAAGCTTTCGAAGGTGGACAGCCCCAGCACGTTTCTGCCCAGCGCGCTGACGATGCCCGCCGTCACCGTCTGACCCACATTGAAGGGGTTGCCGATGGCCAGCAGCGCATCGCCGACGCGCAGGTCCTGGGTGCGGCCCAGCGTGATGACGGGCAGCTTGTCAAGCTGGATGCGCAGCACGGCCAGGTCAGTCTCGGGGTCGGTGCCCACCACCTGCGCCCGCACCTCGCGGCCGTCGGACAGGCGCACGTCGATCTCGCCCGCGTCTTCCACCACATGGTTGTTGGTCAGCAGGATGCCTTCGGGTGACACGATCACGCCCGATCCCACGCCATGCTGAACGGACTCGCGCTCGCCGAAGAAAAAGCCGAAGCCAGGGTCGTCGCCGTGCGGGCTGCGTTTGCGTGCTTTGCTGGTCATCACGCTGACCACGGCCGGCGCCGCGATGCGGGCGGCCTCGGCCATCCCCTGATAGGGCAAGGCGCCCGATGCTGCCGGCGCAGCCGTGCGCAGCGAGACTACCCGCGCTACGCCCGTGCCCAGTGCCGATCCATCGGCAGGCAACCACTGGGGCTTGAGCGTGGCCACCACAAACAACACCGCCAAGCCCACTGTGGTGGCCTGGGCGAAAATCAACCAGAGTCTTCGCATCGGGGACGATCGAATGAAAGGCGGGCAGGATGGCCCAGCGCGGCGAGATCGAGTCCTACCTGGCCAGTGTGCTGCAGGTGGATCGCTTCAAGGATTATGGGCCGAACGGTCTGCAGGTCGAGGGCCGTGCCGAGGTGCGCACCCTCGTCTCTGGCGTGACTGCCAGCTTGGCCCTGATCGAGGCGGCGGTGGCCGCGCAGGCCGATGCCATCCTGGTGCACCACGGCCTGTTCTGGCGCGGCCAGGATGGCCGCATCACGGGCTGGATGCGCCAACGCCTGGCGCCGTTGCTGGCCCAGGGCATCAATTTGTTCGCCTACCACCTGCCGCTGGATGCCCATGCCGAATGGGGCAACAACGCCCAGCTGGGCCTGCAGTTGGGGCTGATTGCCGACACCCGATTCGGCGAGCAGGACCTGGGCTTCATCGGCGCTGCCCCGGCCGAGGCGGGCACGGCCCAGGCCCTGGCCGGTGTGGCGGGTCGTGCGCTGGGCCGCACCCCGGTGCTGTTGGCGGGTGACGGACGGCCACTGCGCCGTGTGGCCTGGTGCACGGGCGGCGCACAAAACTACTTTGACGCGGCCATCGCCGCTGGTGCCGATGCCTTCATCACCGGTGAGATCTCCGAACCCCAGGCCCACATCGCGCGCGAAACCGGCGTGGCATTCCTGGCCTGCGGGCACCATGCAACCGAGCGCTACGGTGCACCTGCCCTGGGCGCCCACCTGGCCGCCACTTTTGGTCTGAAGCACCAATTCATCGACATCGAGAACCCGGCATGAGGGCCGGGTTGCCGACGCTGGCCCTGACCATGGGCGATGCCTGCGGCATCGGGCCTGAAATCATTGTCCGGGCCGTGGCGATGGGCGCTGCAATGGGCACCTTCGTCGTGGGCGATGTGGCGGTGATGCGGCGCGCAGTGGCGCAGTGTGGCCTGGTGCTGCCGGTGGCGCGTCTGGACCTGCCTACAGATGCCGCGCTGCTGCCACCGGGCTGCCTGGGCGTCTGGGAGCCGCCAGGCCTCAATCCGCCCGGCGACTGCCCCCTGGTAGCTCTGCCGATGGGGCGGGTGAATGCGCGCGCTGGTGCCGCAGCCGCTTGCTGCATCGACGCCGCCGCCAGGCTGGCCTTGGCCGGTGAGGTGTCGGCCATCGTCACCGCGCCCATCCACAAGGAGGCGCTGTCGGCAGCCGGTGTCCACCACCCCGGCCACACCGAGATGCTGCAAGCCGCTGCCGGCGGCGTGCCGGTGCGCATGATGCTGGCCAACGACGAATTGCGGGTGGTGTTGGTCACCATCCACCTGGCGCTGCGCCGTGCCATCGAGCAACTGGACTTTGACAGCGTGTTGTCGACCCTGCGCATTGCCCACCGCAGTGCGGCGGCCTGGGGCCAGGCTGCCCCGCGCATTGCAGTGGCCGGGCTCAACCCGCATGCGGGTGAAGGTGGCTTGTTCGGTGATGAGGAGATCCGCTTCATCGCGCCGGCCGTGGCTGCGGCGCGTGCCGAGGGCATCGATGCCCAGGGGCCTTTTGCGCCCGATACGGTGTTCATGCGGGCCCGCAACGGGCCCGGTCACCCCGGCGAGTTCGACCTGGTGGTGGCCATGACCCATGACCACGGGCTGATTCCCGTGAAGTACCTGGGCGTCGAGCAGGGGGTCAATGTGACCCTGGGGCTGCCCTTTGTGCGTACCAGCCCCGACCACGGCACGGCCTTCGACATCGCCGGCACGGGCCGGGCCGATGCTGCCAGCCTGGTCGCCGCAGTGCAGATGGCGCGCCGTCTGGCCTCAGCCGGCGCCGGGCCGCCCCAAGGCGGCTGAGCGCCCCCTCGGGGGGCAGGAGCGAAGCGACGTGGGGGCAGCCTCAGCCGGCGCCGGGCCGCCCCAAGGCGGCTGAGCGCCCCCTCGGGGGGCAGGAGCGAAGCGACGTGGGGGCGGCCTCAGCCGGCGCCGGGCCGCCCCAAGGCGGCTGAGCGCCCCCTCGGGGGGCAGGAGCGAAGCGACGTGGGGGCAGCTTTCACCCTGAAACGCTGCGCGCTTGTGGGGCCAGGCCTGCCAACTGGCGCCGCGCCCTCGCTGTCGCACGCTCGAGCAGGTAGGCGCTCTCCAGGGCGCGCAAGCGGCCGGCGTCGCACAGCTTGGTGAGCATCCGGTAGGTCATCGACACGGTCTCGCGTTGCTTGGCGCCATGGGTGAAGACAAAGAAGCTGCGGCCCGTGCTGACATGGGCCAGCCGCACTTTTTGCCAGTGGCCCTGCAACTGCATCTGATAGGCAAAACCGATCTGCACGTGGTCGGCCAGTGACTTGCCGCGCATGGGTTCGATCGGCTCGGGCGCGGGCAGACCGTCGATGTTGAGGTCGGTTTCGGTGATGTCGGGGCCGGCCTCGGGTGCGGCGGTAACCGGGGCCCGCCAATCGACAGCCTTGTCGTCGAGCATGCCCAGGGCAGTGGCCTCGGCTGGGGTGAAGGCGGTCGGTGTGGCCAGCGCCTGCAACGCTGCCACGCTCTGGCCGGTGCCGGGTGGCAGGTTTGGCAGATCGTTGGCGCGCGGCACCGGGGTGGACAGTGCCCCGTCCACCTGCTTGAGGAGCAGGTTCTGCTCCAGCGTGCTCATGGCCTGGCCCTTCAGCGACTCGGCGTGGGCCGGCAGCAATTGGGCAAAGAAGTTGCGGCGTTCCTCGTCGGGGCAGCCGATGCGATCGAGCCCGTGGTTCAGGTCCTTCATCAACTGCGGCAACTGCCGCAGGAACTGTTGCCGCAACTGCGACGTTCCCTTGGGCTGGATGCTCATCACCAGGTCGCGCCCGGCCTGGCGCATGCGCTGTGCCAGCGGGCCATCAGGCCCGTCGTCCATCGACGAACTGGCCATCACCCGGCTCCAGGTGCTGGCCAGGAAGTCGCGCAGGTAGTCCGACACGGGCAGGCCACGCAAGGCGCCTTCCAGCTCCTGGGCATAGCGCTGCTGTACCCGCAGCTGGTTTTCCTTGCGGGCCAGCAGGGCGTCGGTCGCGTCCAGTGTGGGCAACTGTGCCTTGTTCTGCGCAGCGATGAAGGCTTCCAGCGATTGCAGCTTCTGCTCGTAGACTTCGATCTGCTCGAAGTCGCCATCCACCACCTCCTGCACCAGGCCGGCCACCCGTTGCAGCAGCGAACGGCCTTCCTGGCCGTCGAAGTCGTCCACCGCAGAGCCCAGCGACGCAATGCGGTTGATGAAGCGCCGCACCGGATGCCGGCGCGACGAGAAGAAGCTGTTGTCGCCCAGCGCCGCTCGCAGTACCGGCAGTTGCAGCCGGGCAATCTGTCGCGCCATCTGCGGGGGCACCTTGGTGTCCGACAGAATCTGATCGAACAGACTGGCAATCACGTCGATCACCATGTGGTCGAGCGTGCCCGTGGCGTGCTGGCGCAACGCTTCGCGGTGGGTGACGATCAGGTTGGGGGCGACCATGCGGCGCTGGTCTGCGCCATCGGATGCGTGGCCGGCCAAATGGTGGCCGCCATCCCAGTCGCTGCCCTGGGCAAAGTCGGCGTGGTCCGCTGGCCCCGAGCCACCTGGTGACTGCACCAGCCGGCGGATCAGCGACATCATTTCGCCGTCCACACGCCCTAGTGAAGGTGCATTGCCTTCGCGCGCCGACGGGCCGAAACCAGCGCGCCCCGGCCCGGACGGGCGCGCCGTCAGCCGACCCGAGGCGGTCAGTTCGTGGCCGCTGTCGTGCCCGGGCGCATAGGCGGGCAGGTGAAATCCGCCGCCGCGCCCCGTGGTGCCGGCTGCGTAGTCACCCCGGCCGCTGCTGGCGCCGCCCTGGCCACCGTGTTGATGGGCCGTCTCTTGCGGGTCGGCCGACAGTGCGCCATGGCTGGATTGCTCGCGCGAGGACGCGCCCCGCACCGCCATGCCGACCGGTCGCACACCCATGTGGCGCATGTCGGCCACGATGTCGGTATAGGTCTGTCGCAGGGCCTGGGCCAGCGAGCGCCCGATTTCAGTGACCAGAACCTTGCGCACTTCAGGGCGTTCGGACACCGCTTCGATGGCGCGGATCATGGCTTGCCCCACCACCTCGGCGCGCAGGGGATTGCGGCCGTGGTCGGCCGAGCCCAGGTGCAGCAGGGTGCCCATGTAGGCGTCGAGTTCGCGGATTTCCCACTCGCACGCGTGCGAGATTTCCAGTGCAAAGCGATCGGCGCTGATGTGGTTCTCGACCTCGTGGTCGTCCACCAGGGTCAGCGATTCCCAGCTCGCCACCAACGAATCGGGCGTGATGTTCGGGTTGGGCGTGGGCGTCAGCGTGCCGGCCTGCCGAGCAACGTCGGTGTCCAGGCCCTCGTTGAAGATGAGGGCGAAGATCGCCAGCTTGCGGTTGAGTTCGTACTGGGCACCGAGCAGGGCATCGCGCTGCAGCACGCCAGTGGTCGCCATGGCGGCCAAACCCAGACTGTCCACGGTGTGCTCGGCGGCGCTGCGCGCAGCCATGCGCACGCGTTGCACAGCGCTTTCCAGATGGGCGGGCAGGCGGAGGGGAAGGGTCTGGTCCATGGGGCTGGCCCGCCCGACAACCCGGGATGGGTGTTTCGGCCGGTCGCGTTTTGCCTCTTTACCCCCGGCTTATCGGCGCCTGCAGGCCTCAACTTGACCCCCGCCGGCCGGCGCGGAGGGATGTTGCAGGTGCTTACACCGGCCTTTGCCCGTCAACGCGCCTTGAGTGCGTCGCGAATTTCGCGCAGCAGCACCACGTCTTCGGGCGTGGGTGCGGGGGCGGCGGGCGCGGGCGGCGGCACATCGGCCTTCATGCGTTTGATCTGGCGCACCATCATGAAGATGATGAAGGCCAGGATGATGAAGTTCACCGCCACGGTGATGAAGTTGCCGTAGGCCAGCACCGGCACGCCGGCCTTGCTGAGGTCGGCATAGGTCATGGCGCCCTTGAAATCGCCTGGCACGGTACCCAGCACGATGAAGTAGTTGCTGAAGTCCAGCCCACCAAAGACCTTGCCCACGATGGGCATGATCAGGTCCTTGACGATGGAATCGACGATCTTGCCGAAGGCAGCGCCGATGATGACGCCGACTGCCAGGTCGACGACATTGCCTTTCATTGCAAACTCTTTGAACTCGCTGGTAAAACTCATGGGTACTCCTTTGATTTGACTGTGCGGTGGGCATTCGGGCCCTGCAGGCCCGGGCGCAGTATGGGTCAGGCCAAAATCAAGTCAATCGGCTGCAGCCTGCAAGCTTGGCGCATGCCGTGTCCGCTAGAATGCCGGGTTGCCCCTAAGTACATCCCTTGCCCCCTGTGGGGCAAACCTCAAGAGGATTCCCATGAGCGATTCCCCCACCAGCGGCCGAACTGACGGCCCGGTCGACCAAGGTCGACGCACCTGGGTGGCGATCACGGCCGGTGCAGGTGCCCTGGGCGGCGCCGCAGTCGTCGTGCCTTTCGTCAGCACCTTTGCCCCGTCCGAGCGTGCCAAAGCCGCCGGCGCCGCCGTCGAGGCCGACATCAGCGCCCTGAAGCCGGGCGAGAAGATGACCGTCGAGTGGCGCGGCAAGCCGGTGTGGGTGGTGCGTCGCACCAAGGAGCAGCTCGAAGCCCTCAAGAAGCTCGACCCGCAGCTGGCCGACCCCAACAGCAAGCGCAATCCCGGTGACCTGACACCTGAATACGCACGCAACACCCACCGCTCGATCAAGGAAGAGTACCTGGTCGCCGTGGGCATCTGCTCGCACCTGGGTTGCTCGCCCAGCGAAAAATTTGCGCTCGGTGCACAACCTTCGCTGCCCGATGACTGGCAGGGCGGCTTCCTTTGCCCTTGCCACGGCTCCACCTTCGACATGGCCGGCCGGGTCTTCAAGAACAAGCCCGCGCCCGACAACCTCGAAGTGCCGCCGCACATGTACCTCAGCGACACGAAGTTGCTGATCGGTGAAGACAAGAAGGCCTGAGTCCGCTCAGCCAAGAACAGAGGTCGACATGGCAGATTTCAAGACGGCTCCGGCCGACG
>JANOAQ010000023.1:0-10877 GCA_031411195.1 Burkholderiaceae bacterium
CTGCGCATCACCCGGTCGGCGTCGCTTTCCAGGCGGTCGATCTCCTCGCAGGTCTTGAGCGCGGCCTCGGCCACGCTGGGCTGGCTCAACTTGGGCAGCAGGGTGACCACATGCTGCCCAAGCTGAGCCAGCCGGCGGTGGCCGAGGCTGCGCTCAAGACCTGCGAAGAGATCGATCGCCTCGAGAGCGACGCTGATCGCGTGATGCGCTCGGCCATGAGCAGGCTGTTTCGCGACAACATCGAGGTGCGCGAGCTGATCAAGCTCAAGGCGGTGTACGAACACCTCGAATCCATCAGCGACCGCTGCGAAGACGTGGCCAACATCATCGAGGGCATCGTCCTCGAGAATTCCTGATTCATGGATTCGCTGCAGATCAGTTTCTGGGTCGTTGCGCTGCTCGTCATTCTGGCGATCGGCTTCGACTTCATGAACGGCTTCCACGACGCGGCCAACTCGATTGCCACCGTCGTATCGACCGGCGTGCTCAAGCCGCAGCAGGCGGTGCTGTTTGCCGCCTTCTTCAATGTGGTGGCGATCTTCGTCTTCCACCTCACGGTGGCGGCCACCATCGGCAAGGGCATCGCCGAGCCCGGTGTGATCGACCACCACGTGGTGTTCGGCGCGCTGATCGGGGCCATCACCTGGAACGTGATCACCTGGTGGTACGGCATCCCCAGCAGCAGCTCGCATGCGCTGATCGGCGGCATCGTGGGCGCTGTGATCGCCAAGGCTGGCACCGGCAAGCTCATCGGTGCGGGCATCGTCAAGGTGGTGGCCTTCATCTTCGTCTCGCCTTTGCTCGGCTTCACGCTGGGCTCGCTGATGATGGTGCTGGTGGCCTGGGTGTGCCGGCGCACCAGTCCGTTGAAGGTGGACCGCTGGTTTCGCCGGTTGCAGCTCGTGTCGGCCGGCGCCTACTCCCTGGGCCACGGCGGCAACGACGCCCAGAAGACCATCGGCATCATCTGGATGCTGCTGATCGCCGCCGGCTACAGCAGCGTGCAGGACAAGATGCCGCCCACCTGGGTGATCTGGTCGTGTTATCTGGCCATCGGCGCGGGCACCATGTTCGGCGGCTGGCGCATCGTCAAGACCATGGGCCAGCGCATCACCAAGCTCAGGCCCGTGGGCGGCTTCTGCGCCGAAACCGGTGGTGCGATCACGCTGTTCATCGCCACAGGGCTGGGCATCCCTGTGTCGACCACCCACACCATCACCGGCGCCATCGTGGGCGTTGGCTCGGTGCGCAATGCCTCGGCGGTGCGCTGGGGCGTGGCCGGCACCATCGTGTGGGCCTGGATCTTCACCATCCCCGCATCGGCCTTCGTGGCGGCAGTGTCGTACTGGGTCAGCTTCACGCTGTTCTGATCGACGCCTTGGTCGCACGCAGCAGCGGCGCGATGCGTGTCAGGGCAGCCTGCACTTCGGCCTTGCCGTAGGCGGCATAGCCCAGCAGCCAGCCGCGCCGGGGCGCGGCCACCGTATAGCGCGACAGCGGCGCCAGCCACACGCCGCGCTCGGCCGCCTGGGCAGCCATGGGCCGGTCATCTGCGCCATCGGCGGCGGGCAGCATCAGGTGCATGCCATGTTCACAAGGCGGCAGCTGGATGGCGCCACCGGTGGCCTGGTACAGGCACTCGATCAGGTGGGCCTGGCGCGCCTGGTACAGCTCGCGCATGCGGCGCAGGTGGCGCAGCAGGTGGCCTTCGGCGATGAAGCGCGCCAGCACCGCCTGGTTGTCGCCCGCGCTGTGGCGGTCGCTCAGTGCCTTGGCGCCGGCAAAGGCCGGCACCAGGGCCGGCGGCAGCACGATGAAGCCCAGGCGCAGCCCCGGATGCAGGGTCTTGGAGAAGGTGCCGATGTAGAGCACCCGCCCCCCGTGCGGCAGGCTGCACAGCGCCGGCGTGCGGTGCGTGCCGTACTGAAACTCACCGTCGTAGTCGTCTTCCACCAGCCAGGCCTGGTGGGCCTGTGCCCAGTCGATCAGGGCCAGGCGGCGCGCCAGGCTCATGCGCACGCCCATGGGGAACTGGTGCGTGGGCGTCACCACCGCCAGCCGGGCGGCGGGGGCGAGGCGAGCTGCGCTGGCGATGTCCAGGCCCTCGGCGTCCAGGCCGATGGGCCGCACGGTGGCGCCATGGCTAATCAGGCTGTCGCGGATGCCGGTGTAGCCTGGGTCTTCGACGATGACCTCGTCGCCCGGGTCATGCAGCAGGAGGCCCACCAGATCGATGGCCTGCTGCGAGCCCGAGGTGACCACCACCTGGCTCGCCTCGCAGCGCACCCCGCGCGACACCCATAACCACTGCGCGATCGCCTCGCGCAGCGCGGGCAGGCCTGCCGGATCGGTGTACTGCGCCTGGTTCTGCCGCTGGCTGGCAGCACATTGGCGCGCCAGCCGATCCCACAGTGCAAAGGGGAAGCTGGCCACCTCGGGCGCACCGATGCGAAAGGCCGTGGCCGGCGTCAGCGGCGGTTGCCAATGGCGGGCGGTGTCGGCCACCAGCTGGCCACGGCGCGACAGGGCCGGCACCGCCGGCAGGGGCGGTGCCTGCAGCGGCGGTGCGGCGCGCAGGCTGTCGGCCACATAACTGCCGCTGCCCACGCGGGCTTGCACATAGCCCTCGGCCTGCAGGCGCGCCAGCGCCCACAGCACGGTGTTGCGGCCCACGCCCAGGGCCTGGGCATGCAGGCGTGTGGGCGGCAGGCGCGCGCCCGGTGCAAAGGTGCCCGCCTCTATGGCCTGGCGCAGTTGCTGGTACACCTGCAGGCGCTTGGTGGCCGCGCCGACGGCTTGCCGCGCCAGCGCGCCGGGTACTGCTGCGGCCGGCGGGGTATTGGCTCTGCGGCTGGGCATGAATTGGCTCCTTTGGATCGTTCATTGATTGCTAGTATCTAGAGCCAATTTCACCCGATGCGGCCCCGACCGTCCAGCCCGCCATGTCGACTTACACCGCCCGCATCACCTGGCAACGCCAGGGCCAGGCCTTTGCCGACCGCCGCTACCTGCGCCGTCATGATTGGCACTTCGATGGCGGCTTGACGGTGCCCGGCTCGTCGTCACCCCAAGTGGTGCCGGTGCCGATGTCGGATGCCTCGGCCGTCGACCCCGAAGAAGCCTTCGTGGCCAGCCTGTCGAGTTGCCACCTGCTTTGGTTTCTCGACATCGCCTGCCGCGCCGGCTGGGTGGTGGACGATTACGACGACGCGGCCGACGGCGTGATGGCCAAAAACGCCGAGGGCCGCCTGGCCATGACCGTCGTCACGCTGCGTCCTCGCGTGCGCTTTGCGGGTGATACCCGGCCCGATGCGGCTGAAATCCACCGCCTGCACCATGCCGCCCACGAGGCCTGCTTCATCGCCAACTCGGTGCGCAGTGACGTGCGCTGCGAGCCGGTGATCGACCCTGCCTGAATCCGACCCAGCCTGAACCGGAGTCCCGATGTACCTGCCCACCCACTTCGAAGAAACCCGTGCACCCGTGCTGCAGGCGCTGCTGCGCCAGCACCCGCTGGGCTTGCTGATCACGCTGGATGCCGATGGCGCGCCGGTGGCCAACCCCATCCCGTTTTTGCTGGACGCAGACCGTGGCCCGCACGGCACCCTGGTGGGCCACGTGGCCCGTGCCAACCCCGTGTGGCAGATGGCCGCAAAACCGGCCGGGCAGGGCGCGCTGGTGGTGTTCCAGGGCCCGCAGGGCTACATCTCGCCCAACGGGTATGTCAGCAAGGCCGAGCACGGCAAGGTGGTGCCCACCTGGAACTACGCCACCGTGCAAGCCCGCGGCCCCTTGCAGGTGATGGACGATGCGGCGGCAGCACACGCCCTGGTCAACCGCCTGACCGACACGCATGAAGCCCGCCAGGCCCGGCCCTGGGCGGTGGGCGATGCGCCTGACGACTACATCGCCAACATGCTCAAGGCGATCGTGTGCATCCAGATCCCGCTGGTCAGCCTCGTGGGCAAGTACAAGCTCAGCCAGAACCGCAGCGCCGCCGACCGCGCCGGCCTGGTGGCTGCCCTGCAATCCGCTGACGACCCAGCCTCCCATACCCTGGCGGCCTGGATGCACCACCCCACCGGAGCCGCCGAATGACCCAAACCCCGACTCTCCCCACCCTGCGCCTGGGCGAACTGCGCGACCAGGACCGCGCCGCCTGGGAGCCGCTGGCACGCGGCTACAAGGCCTTCTACGAAACCGAGGTCGACGACGCCGGCTACGAAGCCACTTGGCGCCGCCTGCGTGCTGGCGGCCTGTTGCTGTGCCTGGGCGTGTGGCTGCCTGGCGCCGATGGGTCCGGTGAGCGCCTGGTGGGCCTTGCCCATGCTGTCTACCAACGCACACCCTGGGCCGATGAAGAGGTCTGCTACCTGCAAGACCTGTTCACCGACGAGACCGTGCGCGGCCAGGGCGTGGCCGGCGCGCTGATCGCCCACCTGGCCCAGTGCGCCCAGGCCCGGGGCGCCACCCGCTACTACTGGCTGACCCACCACACCAATGCCCGCGCCCGCCGGCTGTACGACCGGGTGGCGGTCAACCGCGGCTTCATCCGCTACGACCACGCTTTGCCTGCTTGAGCCGCAGGCTTCACAAAGCGTACATGCGGGGCTCACACAGCGCTCACGGGCGTTGCTTAGACTGACGCCATCACAAGGGGCCTGTCCCCAGGGAGCGCGCGTCATGAACCCTGTCTTCAAACCTTTGGCCTGGGCCCTGTTGGGCGGTGGGCTGGCTGTGGTCGGCACCGCAGGCGCCATCGACCTGCCGTGGCTGCACAAGCCCGCGGCCGCCGTGGCTGCCGGGGGTGCACCGCAGGCCGCCGCCGCAGCGGCGGCCCTGTCCAGCCCTGCGCCCCTGCCGGCCCTGCCGCCGGGCAGCGCCCCCAACTTCCGGGCCATCGTGCAGCAATACGGCCCGGCCGTGGTGGGCGTGACGGTCGAAGGCACCCGCAGCGCGGATGGCGACGAGGCCGACCCGGTGCAGCGCTTCTTGCGCGGCCTGCCCGGCGCCCGTGCGCCGGCCGGCAAGCAGCCCTTCAAAGGCATGGGCTCGGGCTTCATCGTCGCGGCCGACGGGCTGATCCTGACCAACGCCCATGTGGTGAAAGACGCGCAAGAAGTCACCGTGCGCCTGGCCGACCGGCGGGAATTTGCGGCCAAGGTGCTGGGCAGCGATGCCACCACCGACATCGCCGTGCTGCGCATCACCGCCCAGGGCTTGCCCACCGTGCACCTGGGCGACCCGAAGATGCTGCAGGTGGGCGACCCGGTGCTGGCCATCGGCGCGCCCTATGGCCTGACGCAGACGGCGACTGCCGGCATCGTCAGCGCTACCGGCCGCGCACTGCCGGGCGACGGCGCCGTGCCCTTCATCCAGACCGATGCGGCCGTCAACCCCGGCAACTCGGGCGGGCCGTTGTTCGATGCGGCGGGCAATGTGGTGGGCATCAATGCGCAGATCTATTCGCAGACGGGCGGCTTTCAGGGCGTGAGTTTTGCCATTCCCGTGGATGTGGCCTTGAAGGTGAGCCAGCAGATCGTGGCCACCGGGCGCGCCCAGCATGCGCGACTGGGCGTGTCGGTGCAGGACATGACCCAGCCCCTGGCCGACAGCTTCGGCCTGCCCAAACCCGACGGCGCCCTGGTGTCGCAGGTGGTCTCGGGCAGCCCGGCGGCAGCGGCGGGGCTGAAAGCGGGCGATGTGATCCTGCGCATCGACGGCGTGCCGATGGCGCAGGCCGGTGCCTTGTCGGCCCGCATCGCGCTGGCCGTGCCGGGTGAGCGCATCCAGCTCAGCGTGTGGCGCCAGCGCCAGGCGCAAGAGTTGGCCGTCACCCTGGGCCGGGCCGATGCGGGCGGCGCGGTGGCCGCCGCAGCGGGTGACGACGGCGATGCCGCCAGCGGTGCCCGCCTGGGCCTGGCGCTGCGCCCGCTCAACCGAGAAGAGCGCCAACAGGCGCAACTCGACCATGGCCTGGTGGTGCAGGGCGCGCAAGGTGCGGCGGCCCGCGCCGGCCTGCAGAAGGGCGATGTGGTCGTGGCCATCAACGGCCAGCCGGTGGACACGGTGGATGCCCTGCGCCGCGTGTTGGCGGCCAGCCCCAAGCGGGTGGCCCTGCTGGTGTGGCGCGATGGTGAACAGCGCTTCGTGCCGGTTTCGCCAGCCTGATGAGCCGAGCCTGCCGCGATCTGTGGCCTAATTGAGGGTTTCGCACCCACCCACCC
This sequence comes from Burkholderiaceae bacterium, assembly GCA_031411195.1. GTDB lineage: Bacteria > Pseudomonadota > Gammaproteobacteria > Burkholderiales > Burkholderiaceae_C > Pseudaquabacterium. Next base: position 6,228 of record JANOAQ010000023.1, read on the forward strand.
GGAGCCCTCCATGGCCAACAAGATCAGAACCGAAGCCGACCGCAAGGCCACGCCCCGCCCGGCCGCCCCCAGCGGCGTCACTTACACCGTGGGCCGCGGCCAGAAGCGCAGCCTGGAGCGTGGTGCGCACACCCGCAGCAAGAAGCAAGCGGGCAAGCGCCCGCACCAGGGCTGAGAGTCTGAGAGTTTTTCGATCATGCCCGCTCACCACCCCAAAACACGCCCGCTCGTCGTTGCAAATGCTCGCCATAGCCCGCGCTATGGCTGCGCTTTGCGCCTAGATCGGACCTGTTTTGGGGCGTTGCTCGGGCACGCTCGAATTCCTCTCAGCCTCTGAGCCCGCAGCGGGCGGCAGGGCCTGGGCGTTGGTCTCGACATCGGCCGGCTGCAATTCACCCATGTCCGACAGCGAGGGCTCTTGGTCGAAGGCCTGTGGATCGTCGTTGTGGCGTGTGCGCATGCCCGCGCGCAAGTAACGGTTGGGGTGGTTCACCCTCGGCAGAAAGCGCGCCAGCTCGCTCAGCGCGGTCTGGTAGACGTCGCGCTTGAATTCGATCACCAGCTCCAGCGGTACCCAGTACTCGTTCCAGCGCCAGGCGTCGAATTCGGGGTGGTCGGTGGCGCGCAGGTCCAGGTCGCTGTCGCGCCCTACCAGGCGCAACAGAAACCAGATCTGCTTCTGGCCGCGGTAGTGGCCGCGCGCGTCTTTGCGGATGAAGTGGTCGGGCACCTCGTAGCGCAACCAATCGCGGGTACGGGCCAGTATGCGCACATGCTCTGGACGCAGGCCGACTTCTTCATGCAGCTCGCGCAACATGGCCTGCTCGGGCGACTCGCCGTATTTGATGCCGCCCTGGGGGAACTGCCACGAATGGGTTCGCAGCCGCTTGCCCCAGAACACCTGGTTGCGCGCGTTGAGCAGGATGATGCCGACGTTAGGCCTGAAGCCTTCGCGGTCGAGCATAATCAAACCTCGATATTTGTACTGAAATCATTATTGCACCTGCGCAGTGCGGGCAGCGAATCTCGCTAACCCGCAGGCAACGGCCGCATCGCCGTCCTGGCGCGGTTGCTGGCGCAGGCCTGCACACCTGCCGGGCTAGGCGCCAACCTCCCTCGACCGCGCCGATGAAAGCCTCCCAGTTCTTCGTTTCCACCCTGAAGGAAGCCCCCGCCGACGCCGAGGTGGTGAGCCATCGGCTGATGCTGCGCGCGGGCATGATCAAGCGCCTGGCCGCCGGCATCTACAACTACATGCCCATGGGCCTGCGCGTGATCCGCAAGGTCGAGGCCATCATCCGTGACGAGATGAACCTTGCCGGCGCGGTGGAGCTGCTGATGCCGGTGGTGCAGCCGGCCGAGCTCTGGCAGGAGACCGGCCGTTTCCAGGCCTACGGGCCCGAGCTGCTGCGGGTGAAAGACCGCCACGACCGCGACTTCATCATCCAGCCCACCAGCGAAGAAGTGGTGACCGACATCGCCCGCCAGGAGCTGCGCAGCTACAAGCAGCTGCCGAAGAATTTCTACCATATCCAGACCAAGTTTCGCGACGAGCGCCGGCCGCGCTTCGGCATCATGCGCGGGCGCGAGTTCACGATGAAGGATGCCTATTCCTTCGACCGCGACCCGGCCGCTGCGGCACGCAGTTACCAGCGGATGTTCGACGCCTACAAGCGCATCTTCGACCGCTTCGGCCTGCGCTACCGCGCGGTGGCGGCGGATTCGGGTGCGATCGGCGGCGATCTCTCGCATGAGTTCCAGGTGATCGCCGACACCGGCGAGGACGCCATCGTCTACTGCCCCGGCAGCGACTATGCCGCCAACATCGAGCTGGCCGAGGCGGTGGCGCCGGCCGCAGCGCGCGGCGCGCCGACCCAGGCCCTGGCCCGGCTGGCGACCCCGGGCAAGAGCACCTGCGCCGACGTGGCGGCCTGGCTCGGCCTGCCGCTGGCCCAGACCGTCAAGAGCCTGGTACTGGCCACCGACACCCTGGACGACAAGGGCGACATCACCCGGTCCACCGTCTACCTGTTGCTGCTGCGCGGCGACCACGACCTGAACGAGGTCAAGGCCGGCAAGGTCGATGGCCTGAAGGACGGCTGGCGTTTCGCCACGGTGGCCGAGATCGAGGCCCACTTCGCTTGTAAGCCCGGCTACCTGGGGCCGATCGGCCTGCACCAGCCAGTCAAGGTGATCGCCGACCGCAGCGTGGCGGCGATGGCCGACTTCGTCTGTGGCGCGAACCAGGCCGATTTCCACCTGGCCGGGGTCAACTGGGGCCGCGACCTGCCCGAACCCGATCAAGTGGCCGATCTGCGCAATGTGGTGGCCGGTGACGCATCGCCGGACGGCCAGGGCCCGCTGGCGATCCAGCGCGGCATCGAGGTGGGCCATGTGTTCTACCTCGGCACCAAGTATTCCAAGGCCATGAATGCCAGCTTCCTGGACGAAACCGGCAAGCCGCGCCTGATGGAGATGGGCTGCTATGGCATCGGTGTGACCCGGGTGCTGGGTGCGGCCATCGAGCAGAACCATGATGAGCGCGGCATCGTCTGGCCGGTGGCGATCGCGCCCTTCGAGGCCGTGATCTGCGCCATCGGCTACGACCGATCGGTCGAGGTCCAGGTGGCGGCTGACGCGCTGCATGCGCAGCTGCAGGCGGCCGGGGTGGACGTGCTGCTGGACGACCGCGGCGAGCGCCCGGGCGCGATGTTCGCCGACTGGGAGCTGATCGGCGTGCCGCAGCGCCTGGTGATATCCGACCGCGGCCTGAAGGCCGGCACGGTGGAGGTGCAGGGCCGGCGCGAGGCCCAGGCCAGTGTGGTGCCGCTGGCAGAGGTTGCGGCCTGGGTGAAGGGCCGCCTGGCTGCATGAGGCGCCGCAGCTGGCTGCAAGGCGCGGTCTGCGGCCTGGCCTGGCCCCTGGCTGCGCCTGCCGGCACCCAGGCCGAAGAAGCCCTGGCAGACGCGGTGCGGTCGGCACTGTCGGCCGCCGTGGCCCGGGCCGCGCCGCCCAAGCCCGACTTTGCCAGCCAGGAGGCTCGGCTGGGTTTCCTGAAGTGGCTGGGCGCGATGAGCGAGCGCCTCAAGCGCCACAAGAGCGAGGCCGCGACCCGGACCGAGTTTCTCGAAACCCTGTGGTACGAGAGCCGCCGCGCCGGGCTGGAGCCGGCGCTGGTGCTGGGCCTGATCCAGGTCGAGAGCGGCTTCCGCAAATACGCCATCAGCCGGGCTGGCGCCCGGGGTTATATGCAGGTGATGCCTTTCTGGGCCCGGCTGATCGGCGACGGCGACCCGGCGCGGCTGTTCCACATGCAGACCAATCTGCGCTTTGGCTGCGTGATCCTGCGCCACTACCTGGACATCGAGCGCGGCGACCTGCCGATGGCCCTGGGCCGCTACAACGGCAGCCGCGGCCGCGCCGAGTACCCGAATGCGGTGCTGGCGAACCGCCAACGCTGGCTTATCTGAGCCCGGCCCAGGCCTTGGGCTGGGCGTGCGCCGTGCCCAGCAACTGCAGCACGCGTTCTACCGTGTCATCCACCAGCTCTTCGATGCTGCTGGGCCGGTGGTAGAAGGCCGGCAATGGCGGGAAGATGATGCCGCCCATCTCGGTCACGGCCACCATATTGCGCAGATGGGCCAGGTTGAAGGGGGTCTCGCGCACCATCAGCAGCAGGCGCCGGCGCTCCTTGAGCGTGACATCGGCGGCCCGGGTGAGCAGGTTGTCGCCAAACCCATGGGCGATCGCCGCCAGCGTCTTCATCGAGCAGGGCGACACCACCATCGCGGCCGCCTCGAAGCTGCCGCTGGCCACGCAGGCGCCGATGTCGCCCGGGGCGTAGGACCGGTCGGCCAGTGCGTCCAGCGCATTGCGGTCCAGGCCGAGCTCATGGTGGGCATTGATCACCCCCGACGGGGTCACCACCAGGTGGGTTTCCAAGCCCAGCGCGCGGGCCCGTGCCAGCAACCGTACGCCGTAGACCGCCCCGCTGGCGCCGGTGATGCCGACCACCAGGCGGCGCGGTGCAGCGCTCACTGCGCCAACATCTGCTGCAGTTCGCCCGACTGGTACATCTCCATCATGATGTCGGACCCACCGACGAACTCGCCGTTGACATAGAGCTGCGGGATGGTGGGCCAGTTGGCATAGTCCTTGATGCCCTGACGGATGCCGTCGTCTTCCAGCACATTGACGGTCTTGAGCTCGGTCACGCCGCAGGCCTTGAGCACCTGGATGGCGCGGCCGGAAAAGCCGCATTGGGGAAACTGCGCGGTGCCCTTCATGAACAGCACGACACGGCCGCCCTTCACGATACTGTCGATACGTTCTTGCGCGTCACTCATGGTTCTGGCCTGGCTGGAGAGGATAAACCCCGACTTTATACGGCAAAGCGCCCTGGCGGGCAGGGCGCGCGGGGCAAGCCCCCGACGGGCTCTTGGTCAAGCCGCTGCGCGGCCCGACAGGCTCCTAGAACGCGACGTTCATGCCCAGGCGGATCATCGGCAGCAGGCGCGGTGTGATGTCGGACTGTAGCGACGGGCCACTGCTGCTGAACAGGCGGTCGATGCGCGCCGAGGAAAGGCCGGGCGCGGCCAGGCCCAGATCGGCGCTGAAGCCCCAATCACCGCGCAGGCTGGCGCTGCTGTA
>JANOAQ010000024.1:0-4355 GCA_031411195.1 Burkholderiaceae bacterium
TGGGGTGCCGGCGAACCGACGGCCTGCGCCATCCCGGCGGCCATCGGCAACGCGGTGTTCGACGCCACCGGCGCGCGGCTGCGCGCGGTGCCCTTCACGCCCGCGCAGGTGCTGGCGGCGCTGGCGCGGCCGATCGCCGCCTGATGCGGCAGCGGAAGGTGGAAACTCAAACACCCTTTTTCTCGCCCCTGACCGGCTCGATACCGCAGCCAGTTCCGCTGGACGGTGACTTCTGGGGTTGGCTGCGATCTGCAGATCGTCGACGGCGTGCCCAAGACGCGTAGTTGCCGCGGATCCACGCGGGCCGCTTGTACTGCGCGTCCTGGTCCGTGATTGCTCGGCAACAGTCGCTCACCGGCTGATTTAGGTTGCCCAAAAACCGCCTTCGGCGACCAGCCCTTGCAGCAAAGCGAGCTTGCACCACCGCCAGGGCGTCGCAGCGAAGCCGCGACCAGCGCCTGAAGTTCACCTTGCCGCTGGCCGCGCTGCTCCGACTGGCCCCTTGAAGCAAAACGGCCACCCCACCCCTTGGGGTGCGGTGGCCGGGTGGCGCCTTGGCGGGGTCAGTTCAGCGCCAGCGGCAGATCACGTTCACTGGTGGGCGGCACCAACTGGTCCATGCCCAGCGGTTGCGCCTGCTCGCTGTTGCTCAGCGAACTGGCGAACTGGGTGTAGGCCACCACCGAAACCGCCGCACTGCTGGGCACCATGTCCACCGCAGCGGGCACTGCGGGGGGCATGCCTTCATTGCCATTTCCGCCGCCACCGCAGGCGGCCAGCAGGGTGGCGCAGGCCACTGCGGCCAAGCCGGATCGAAACTTGATCATGATGCGTCTCCTTCAGCGGCTGCCCGGCAGCGGCGTGTTCAGGTAAGGAAAGCCCGGCAGCAGTGGCACCACCGCCTGGTCGACAGCGTCGTGCAGGCTGAAGGCCGTGGCGCCCAACGGCACCTTGCTGGGGTTGCAATCGGCGCCGAAGCCCAGGGCGTTGTTGTTGCCGTTGGCCACGCACAGGCCGCCCATCACCGCCACCAGCGAGATGTCGACCACATCGTCCTTGGGACGGCGGCCGTTGGGGTAGCCGGCGTTGTCATTGCCATTGGCCAGGATGTTGCCGACGATGCCCAACCGGTTCTGCTGTGCAAAGGGCACCGGTGCGATGGCGGTGTTCAGGCGCAGCATTTCCGAGCCCACCACGTTGCGCGGCTTGTTGACGCCGGCGATGCCGGTCAGGAAGGTGGTGACCAGGTCGTTGCGCGGAAAGTTGGTGGGCGCTATGCCGGGCAGGGCCAGGGCGATTTCCAGCAGGGCGGGCAGGGTGGGGTTGGTCACGTAGTCGATGAACTGGCCGTCACCGGAGGGCGCCGAGGCGTTGAACTTGTCCTTGTCCTTCAGGCCGATCACCACCTCGTTGACCAGGGGCATGCCCAGGCGCGAGACCTGCACCCAGGCACCACCGGGCTTTTCGGCCGTCTGGTGGCCCGACGGCGGGCTGGGGTTGAGCAGGCGGGCCTGGCGCAGGCTGGCAGTGGTCCAGCCGCCGATCACGTCGTCACCCGCGGTCAGGCAGCTCTTGTGCACTTCCAGCGCCAGGGTGGTGACATTCTTGTCGCCGATGGTGTTGGGCAGCGCGCCGATCAGCGCCGGGTTGGTGATCACGCTCACCGGGGCATTGACCAGATCGAAGATGGTGCCCAGGTTGACGGCAAAGGCATCTTGGCGCTGGCCCACGAACACCTTGGCCGGCATGGCGCAGCCCGGCAGGTTGACGCTGTGGATGTGCTGGGCCGCATAGGCCGGGTAGTTGGGGATGGTCTTGACGCCAATGTTGTCGACCGGCTTGTCGAAGGTGGTGCTGCCAGTGGTGGCATGGCTGGCCATCGTGGCAGTGCCGGTGCGGCGGTCGCCGCGCACCACGGTCAGGCTGAAGCGCTCGCTGACGTTCAGGCTGGCATCGCGCACATTGGCCACCACACCGGCCTGCACCAGCGGAATGGCCACGTTCTTGCCGCCCACGGGCAGGGTGATGCCGTTGCCGCCCGCCGCCAGCGTGTTGGTGAAACGGAACTGGAACGTCAGGTCTTCCTTCGCGTCGCCGTTGTTGTCGACGTGGATCTCGTACAGCGCGTTCGGGTCCATCGCAAAGTAGTTGGGGCCGCCGTAGGCGTCTTGCAGCGGCTGGTAGTTGGCGATCAGCGTCACGTAGTCGCTGCGGCCACTCTCGTAACTGCGGAACATGTAGAAGTCACTGCCATCCACCTTGGGGCTGGTGGTGATGAACGGGGCCTCGCGGTGGCTGGATGCACCGGCGCCGGCAGCGCACAGGGCCAGCACAGCGGCGGCCAGGGGCGCCAAAGTGGTTTGAAGCAGTCTCGACATGGAATCTCCTCGAAGGGTGGGGGGTGGAACCGGCTGATACGCGCCCCCCGCCCGGTTGGATGCAAACGGGCTAGCAGCACGGCAAGACCCTGCGGCCAACGCGCCATTGCAGCGGCCTGCATCCGATGCGCTGGCGCCTGCGTAGACAGATTTACCGTCGCCGCCGTACCCCCTCACCCCACCCACCCCCCACCGGAGCCCACCATGCACAGCTTGATCAACTTCACCCGCCGCCACCTGCGCCAGGCCGCCTTGCTCGTCCCACTGGCGCTGGCCAGCGGTGCGCAGGCCGGCCCGGTGGTGTTTGCGCCCTTTGCCGGCAGCGGCAATGCGGTGTTGTTCGATGCGTTCACCGGCCAGGGTGGCTGGACGGGCACGGTGCTGCAGGTACCCGACATCGGCGTGACGAACCCGCTGTCTCTGGTCAGCGTGGTGCTGTTCCAGTACGACGCGCTCACGCGCACCTTGATGGGGCAATTCGAGTTCACCGATGCCAACGACCTGGCGTCCAGCTTGCTGGGCGTGGTAATGGGCACCAGCAGTGATGCCGACCTGTTTGGCGCCGGTGGCCAATTGGCGCTGGACTACACCATCCAGGGCGGCACCGGCCTGTTTGCCAATGCCCAGGGTTACGGCCTGTCCTTCCTGCAGTACAGCCCGCAGGCCCAGCCCGACAACTACACCGAGACCGGCCTGCTGGTGTTCAACGTGCCCGAGCCCGGTACCGCCGCCTTGGTGGCGCTGGCGATGGCCGGCCTGGCGCTGCGCCGCCGCCCACGCGCCTAATCCACTTCGTGGCGCAGGGTCAGCGGCCCCAGCGCCGCGTGCACCGCATCGGCCTGCGTGGCGCGCTGTGCAGCGTCTGGCGTGCGCAGCGTCACCCGCACCAGTTGGCCATGCGTGGCATCGGCCAGCACCGCCACCGCAAAGTCGGCCTCGTTGGCCCCCAGTGGGGCTAGCGCTGCAGCCACCAGCTGGGTCGCTACCCGGCCAATGGCGTCCAGGCGCAGTGCCGGCTTGAAGATCTTGCCCACGGCCGTCAGCGGCATGGTGTCGATCAGGTTCAGCGCCACCGGCACGGCGGCGCGCTCGGGCGTGCGCTCTTTCAGGTAGCCGATCAGCTCGCCGGGCGTGGCTTGGGCACCGGCCTTCAGTTGCACATAGGCCACCGGCAATTCACCGGCATAGGCATCGGGCTGGCCCACCAGCGCGGCCACCGCCACCGCCGGGTGGGCGTAGAGCAGTTCTTCCAGCGGCGCAGGGTCGATGTTGTGGCCACCCCGGATGATCAAGTCCTTGGCGCGGCCGGTGATCCACAGCAGGCCGCCCTCATCCAGCCGGCCCAGGTCGCCTGAATTCACCCAGCCCGGCGCGATGAAGGCACCCTCGTTGTGGCGCGCCATCAGGTAGCCGCCGAACACCCCCGGCCCGGCCATGCTGACCACGCCGATCTCGTCGGGCAGGCAGTCACCGGTGCATTGGCCGTCGGCGTCGATGCGCACCACCCGCGTGCGGCTGTAGGGCAGTGCCCGGCCCACGGTGCCGGCCACCCGGGGCATGTGGGGATAGCCCATGGTGTGCACGCTGGCGGTTTCGGTCATGCCGTAGACCTCCAGCACCGGCAGGCCCAGGCGCTGCTCGTAGGCCTGGATCACCGCCACCGGAATCGCCGAGCCACCGCCCGAGGCGCGCCGCAGGCTGGAGATGTCGCTGTCGCCGACGGGCACCTGCAGGGCCGCTGCCATCACCGTGGGCACGCCCCCGAACAGCACCGGCCGATAACGCTCTACCAGCCGCCACACCTGCCGCACCGCATTCGGGTGGCGCCAGCCCAGGGCCGACAGCACCACCAGGTGCCCGCCATTGGCCAGCCCCGCCAGACCCTGGGTGAGCGCGCCACCCACATGGAACAGCGGCAGGCCGAACAGCACCCCTTGCCCCGGCTCGGCCAGGCCCATCAGGCGCAGCACCCAGGCC
>JANOAQ010000025.1:0-2303 GCA_031411195.1 Burkholderiaceae bacterium
GCACCGCGCGGGGCTTGTCACCACGCTTGACGGAAATCACCACCGTGCCCTTGGTGGGCAGGCGCGAGCCGGCGCCGAGCTGGCTCTTGAACATGGCCTCGCCAAAGGTCTTGCCCACGCCCATCACCTCGCCGGTTGAACGCATCTCGGGGCCGAGGATGGGATCGACGCCAGGGAACTTGTTGAACGGAAACACCGCTTCCTTCACGCTGAAGTAAGGCGGAATCACTTCACTAGGGGCGCGACCGTTGCGGGCCTTCTGGTTGCCCAGCTTCTGGCCAGCCATGCAGCGCGCGGCGATCTTGGCCAACTGCTGGCCGGTGGCCTTGCTGACGAAGGGCACCGTGCGCGACGCCCGCGGATTGACTTCGAGCACATAGACCACTGCGTTTTCGCCGTTGCCGGCCACGCTGCCCTGGATGGCGAACTGCACATTCATCAGCCCCACCACCTTCAACGCCAGGGCCATCACCGTGGTCTGGCGGCGCAACTCGTCCTGCAGCGCCATGGGCAAGGTGTAGGGCGGCAGTGAACAGGCCGAATCACCCGAGTGCACACCTGCCTGTTCGATGTGCTCCATGATGCCGCCGATCATCACGTCGGTGCCGTCGCTGATGCAGTCGACATCCACCTCAATGGCGTCATCCAGAAAGCGGTCGAGCAGCACGGGTGACTTCTCGCTCACGCGCACGGCTTCGCGCATGTAGCGCTCCAGGTCCTTGTCGCCGTGCACGATCTCCATCGCGCGGCCGCCCAGGACATAACTGGGGCGCACCACCAGCGGGTAGCCGATCTCGTTGGCCAAGCCAATGGCCGACTCCTCGGTGCGGGCGATGCGGTTGGGTGGCTGCTTGAGGCCGAGTTCGTGCAGCAGTTTCTGGAAGCGCTCGCGGTCTTCGGCAATGTCGATGCTGTCGGGCGAGGTGCCGATGATGGGCACGCCATTGGCCTCCAGGTCGAGCGCCAGCTTGAGCGGCGTCTGGCCGCCGTACTGCACGATCACGCCGACCGGACGCTCCTTGTCGACGATCTCCAAAACGTCCTCCAACGTCACCGGCTCGAAGTACAGGCGGTCGCTGGTGTCGTAGTCGGTGGACACCGTCTCGGGATTGCAATTGACCATGATGGTCTCGTAGCCGTCTTCGCGCAGGGCCAGGGCCGCGTGCACGCAGCAGTAGTCGAACTCGATGCCCTGGCCGATGCGGTTGGGGCCACCACCCAGCACCATGATCTTCTTCTTGTCGGTGGGCTCGGCCTCGCACTCGCCGTCCACGGTCTCGTAGCAGCTGTAGAGGTAGGCCGTCTGGGTGGCAAATTCAGCCGCGCAGGTGTCCACCCGCTTGTAGACCGGGCGCACACCCAGCGCGTGGCGGGCACGGCGCACCTCGTGCTGGTTGGTGCCCATCAGCTTGGCCAGGCGCCGGTCGGAAAAGCCCTTCTGCTTGACGTAGCGCAGCTCGGCCGCGCTCATGTCGGCCAGTTTGCGGGCCTTGAGCTGGGTTTCAGTCTGCACCAACTGCTCGATCTGGGCCAAAAACCACGGGTCGATGGCGGTCTCTTCGAAGATCTCATCGAGCGTCAGACCGATGCGAAAGGCGTCGGCCACGTAGAGGATGCGTTCGGGTCCGGCCTCGCCGATCTCTTCAATGATCTCGTCGCGGTCGCTGGATCGTTCGGTCAGACCGTCGATGCCTGTCTCCAGACCACGAAGCGCCTTCTGGAATGACTCCTGGAAGGTGCGGCCCATGGCCATCACCTCACCGACCGATTTCATCTGCGTGGTCAGGTGCGGATCGGCAGCCGGGAACTTCTCGAAAGCGAAGCGCGGAATCTTGGTGACGACATAGTCGATGCTCGGCTCGAACGACGCCGGCAGAACGTGCCCATTCACGCCGCCGGTGATGTCGTTGCGCAGTTCATCGAGCGTATAGCCCACCGCCAGCTTGGCGGCGATCTTGGCGATCGGAAAGCCCGTGGCCTTGGACGCCAGTGCCGACGAGCGCGAGACGCGCGGGTTCATCTCGATGACGATCATGCGGCCGTCAGCCGGGTTGATCGCAAACTGCACATTGCTGCCGCCGGTATCGACGCCGATTTCGCGCAGGATGGCGATGCTGGCATTGCGCAGCAACTGGTATTCCTTGTCGGTCAGGGTCTGGGCAGGGGCCACGGTGATGCTGTCGCCGGTGTGGATGCCCATCGGATCGAGGTTCTCGATGGCGCAGACGATGATGCAGTTGTCGGCGCGGTCGCGCACCACTTCCATCTCGTACTCTTTCCAGCCGATGAGTGATTCTTCGATC
>JANOAQ010000026.1:0-2554 GCA_031411195.1 Burkholderiaceae bacterium
GATCCTGTCCCCCATGTTGTAGAAGCCGACCACCGTCTCCTCGGAGTGGTAGCCCTGTCCGACGATGCTGTAGTGACTTGTCAAAGCCGCCGCTGGCGAGTTTTCGGACGGCCTCCTCGGCGTCCTGATGGCGCGTAAAGACGGCGACTACGGCGTTCTGGTGAGCTGCTGTGTGTTCCATGATGTGTTCCTGCTTTGCAAAGTTGATTGGGTTGTTGATCGGAGGCCACGACCCGGTTTTTGGGTCGATGCGTTACAGCACCACCGGCTTGTCCGGCAGTTCATTCCTGTCGTGGCCGTCAGAAGGAAAGTGCTGCTTCAGGTGCCGCGTCACGGCCTGCACGCCACTCACCACCCCGCCTTCAAAGTTCGACTGCCCGAAGGCGGCCTCCATCTCGCGGCAGACCTTGCTCCACTCGTGCGAATCCACCTTGGCGTGGATGCCCCGGTCGGCGACGATCTCCACGGCCCGGTCTGCGAGCAACAGGTAGATCAGCACGCCCGTGTTGTGCTGGGTGTCCCAGACACGAAGTTGCGAGAAGAGCTCGATCGCACGCTCTCGGGCCGACTGCCCCTTGAACAAGGGCGCGCCGTCCAGTCCACCCTCGACTGCGAATCGGATCTCGCCGACGTGCTCGGCCTCGCTGGCCTGGATGGCCGCCTCGATCTTGTTCAAGGTGCTGCGACCAAAGGTCCGACTCACCGTAAGCGTGGCCCCAAGGCCCCATTGACTCCGGCGAGTTCCTGAGGCCGGCTCGGGTCAGATGTCCAGGACGTGGCGCAGCAGGCCGAACGGCACCCGCCACGTCCCGCCGTCGCCTGTCCCGATGGTGGCCGTGCGCTGGTTGACGCGCACCACCACGCCGGTGATGGCGCGACCGTCCCGGTTGTCGAAGGTGACTGTGTCGCCCTGCTGGAAGGCCCGTGCCTTGGTGGCTGCGGTGACTGGCTCGGGCGGCGGCACGTAGTTCTCCTGCGCGTCGTGTCGCTCGGCGTCGGTGTAACCCTGCATCGCCACGCACGGGATCTTCCAGGGCCGCTTGGTGCCTTGCTCCAACACGGTGGCCTGGGTGTCCTTGAAGGCGATGATCTTGCCGCTGCGCATCTGGCCATCGCGGAAGTCCGCGAAGCGCACCGACTGTCCCAGGTGCAGGCTGGTACGCGCCGCCAGAGCGCGGCGCGGGTCGCTGAGCATGGCGGTGATGATGGCCTTGAGCTGGTAGAGCTGCAGGCTGCTGGCACCCTCCAGTGCCTCGATCATTCTCGGGTCGATGCCGTGGTTCACTTCCCTGGCCCTTCGGCTGCCAGTGCAGGTGCCGTCCTCAGGCAGCCAGCGCGCGGGCAGTGGTTTGTTGCTCGCCGTCGCGCCGTGCGATGTTCCACGGCAGCAGTTCGTCGATGCGGTTGATGGGATGGTCTGCGATGCGGCCCAGCACCTCGCGCAGGTACCCCTCGGGGTCCAGCCCGTTGAGCTTGGCCGTCTCCACCAGACTGTAGATCGCCGCCGCGCGCTGCCCGCCCGCGTCCGACCCCATGAACAGATAGTTGCCTCTGCCCAGGGCCACACCACGCAGGGCGCGCTCGGCCGCGTTGTTGTCGATCTCGATGCGCCCGTCGTCGCGGTAGCGCGTCAGAGCCTGCCAGCGGGTGAGGCTGTAGCCGATGGCGCGCGCCAGGTCTGACTTGGCCGACACGCGCCCCACCAGGCTGGTCAGCCAGGCATGCAGTTCATCAAGCAGCGGCCCGGCCCGCGCCTGGCGCTGGCTGCGCCGGATGTCTGGCTGCTGGCTACGGATGTCGGCCTCCACCGTGTACAGCGCGGCGATGCGTCGCAGCGCCTGGGCTGCGATCGAGTCCTCGGCCTTGCCGGTGTTCAGGTACAGATCCCACCACGGTCGCCGGGCATGGGCCCAGCACGCAGCCTCGACGACCTGGCCTGAGGCATACAGCTTGCCCCAGCCGCCATAGGCGTCGGCCTGCAGGACGCCGCGGTAGCTGCGCAGATGGGCTTGCGGGTGCTCACCCTTGCGGTCAGGGCTGTACTGGTACCAGGCAGCCGGCGGCTCGGTGCAGCCGGCGGGCCGGTCGTCGCGCACGTAGACCCACAGCCGCCCGGTCTTGGTCTTGCCCAGGCCGGGCGCGAGCACCGGCACCGGTGTGTCGTCGGCATGCACCTTGGCTGCGGCCAGCGTGTAGCGGCCAAGCGCGGCCACCAGCGGATCCAGCAGCGCATCGCCCTGGTCCACCCAGCCGGCCATGGTTGAGCGGTCGATCACCACGCCACTGCGCGCGCAGATGCCGCTCAGGCGGTACAGCGGGATGTGGTCGCAATACTTCGAGACCATCACATGCGCCAGCAAGGCAGGGCCTGCCACGCCGCGCGCGATCGGCCGGCTTGGGGCGGCCGCCTGGAAGATCGACTGGCAGCGCACGCAGGCCAGCTTGGGCCGCACATGGCGGATGACCTTGAAGTGCGCCGGCACGTACTCCAGTTGCTCGGACACGTCCTGGCCGATCTGGCGCAGGCGGCCACCGCAAGCGCTGCAGCCGCAGG
>JANOAQ010000027.1:0-1562 GCA_031411195.1 Burkholderiaceae bacterium
GGTCGAAGACGATGACGTTGCGCGCGACGCCGCCGGTCTTCAGCGTGGCAAAGCCTTCGTTGATCTGCTCCAGCTTGATGCGCGACGACACCATCTCCTTCAGGTGCAGCTTGCCCTGCATGTAGAAGTCGATCAGGCGCGGCATGTCGGTGCGGAACTGGTTGCTGCCCATCATGCTGCCCTGGATCTTGCGCTCGGCCAGGAAGTCGACACCGTGCAGCTCGATCTTGGTGCCCACCGGGATCATGCCGATCAGCGTGCTCACACCCCCCGGGCGCAGGCAGCTGAAGCTCTGCTCTGCCGTGGCCTTCAGGCCGATGCATTCAAACGCGTAGTGCACACCGCCGTTGGTGAGGTCGCGGATGCGCTTGACGGTGTCGCCCGCGTTGGCGTCGACGATGTCGGTGGCGCCGAAGCTGCGCGCCAGGTCGAACTTGAACGGGTCCTTGTCGATCGCGATGATGCGGCCGGCACCCGCAATGGCCGCCGCGTTGATGGTGGACAAGCCGATGCCGCCGGCGCCGAACACCGCCACCGTGCTGCCCGGCGCAACCTGGGCGGTGCGCGCCACCGCGCCATAGCCGGTGATCACGGCGCAGCCGATCAGGCTGGCCAGGTCCAGAGGCATGTCTTCGCGCACCTTCACCAGCGCGTTCTCGTGCACCACCATCTGCTCGGCAAACGCGCTCAGATTGAGGAACTGGTTCATGTGCGCACCCTTCCAGTTCATGCGCTTGCTCTTGCCCGGCCCGGGCTTGACTTCGGGATCGCCACACAGCGACAGATGGCCCGACAGACAGAAGTTGCAGTGGCCGCAGAACATCGACAGGCAACTGATCACGTGGTCGCCGGGCTTGAGATAGGTCACGTCCTCACCAACGGCTTCGACCACGCCGGCGGCCTCATGGCCCAGCACCGCAGGCAGCGGCGTGGGGTACAGGCCATCGATGAAGTGCAGATCGCTGTGGCACAAGCCGGCGGCGGCCGTGCGGATCAGCACCTCGCGGCGCTTGGGTTTGTCGATGCCGACGTCTTCGATCGTCATCGGGGTGTTGGGGGCATGAAGGACGGCTGCGCGCATCGGGGCTCCTGGTGTGGCGGACGGCCAGGCAAGCTGGCTGGATCGGATCATTCTGCGGTGCCCACCGGCACCTGTGCGGCGGTGTTTGCCCGGTCATGATGGCATCGGGCGCTCGAAAATGGTATGACAGCGCGGCAAGATCAGCCCGATGTCACCTGCGTGTCAAATCTGCCATGGCCGTCGTGCAGGCGGCCGGAAGGTCAATGGCGCAAGCGGTGAGGTTGAAACTCACGGACGGTTTCTCCTGCCGTCGACCCGGGCTATTGCCGTCAATTTCAGGTCCGCGCATTGGCCCCGGCTCAAGGGGGGTGCCGCGCCTGTCTGGGGAAATGGATGCGATAGTGGCAACCGTGCATCCTGGGGCCGGCCGGCCGAGATGGCTGCGCAACCACTGGAGCGCCGCCATGCCTGCAACAGCTTCCGTTTTGCCCCGCCGACACCTTGCCGGCTGGCCGGCAATCCGGCCACCGGTCTGGGCCGC
>JANOAQ010000028.1:0-3619 GCA_031411195.1 Burkholderiaceae bacterium
TCATGTGCACCGAGCTCATCTTGTTCTGGGTTTCGGCTTCCTTGCCCTGGTAGAGCACGGCGTACAGCGCCTCGGCCACCGCAAACAGGCCCACGGCGATCAGCACCACTTCAAGGCCGTCCATCAGCTCGGGTACGCCGCCGGTGTAGCGCGCCTGGCCACTGATCTGGTCGATGCCCACCAGGCCCATGGCCAGGCCGATGCCCAAGGCCGTCAGGCCGCGCAGCGTGCTCTGGCCCATCACGGCGCTGACGGTGCAAAACGCCAGCACCATCAGCAGAAAGTACTCGGGCGGGCCCAGCCTGACCGCGTAGTTGGCCACCACCGGCGCAAACAGCGTGACCAGCACCGTGGCGATGGTGCCCGCCACGAAGGAGCCGATGGCCGCCGTGGCCAGCGCCGCGCCGGCACGGCCGTTCTTGGCCATCTTGTTGCCTTCGAGCGCGGTCACCATCGACCCCGCCTCGCCGGGCGTGTTGAGCAGGATCGAAGTGGTCGACCCGCCGTACATCGCACCGTAGTAGATGCCGGCGAAAAAGATCATCGAGGCGGTGGCTTCGACCTTCAGCGTGATCGGCAGCAGCATCGCCACTGCGGTGGCCGGGCCGATGCCGGGCAGCACGCCCACCGCCGTGCCGATGGTGCAGCCCACCAGCGCCCAGAGCAGGTTGATCGGCGTGCCGGCAGTGACAAAGCCTTGCAGCAGGTTGTTCCAGAGGTCCATCATGACTCCCGCCGGGCCGCCCCAAGGGAGGCATGCGCCCCCTCGGGGGGCAGCGAACGAAGTGAGCGTGGGGGCGCCATCACAGCCACCCTGTCGTCGTCAGACCCGGCAGGCTGATGGCCAGCGCCTGGGTGAACATCCAGAACACCGGCGCCGAGATGGCCATGCCGATGGCGGCATCGCGCATCCAGGCGCGCAGGCTCAGGTCGAGCTTGCCTTCGGCCGCCTTGAAGCCGCGCACTGCCAGCACGAAGCACAGCGCGCAACTGAGGATGAAGCCGATGGTGGTGATCAGCGCGGCATTGGCCAGAATGCCGGCCGACACCCAGGCGAAGCCCGGCCAGTGGCCCTGCGGTGCGCCATCGGCTTCGTCCATCTGGCGAAAGCCGCCGCTTTGCGCCTCCCACGCCAGAAAGCCGCCACATAGCAGCAGCCCGCAGGCCACCACCCAGGGCAAGAAGTTGGGGCCAACGCCGGCATAACCCGCGTCGGACGGGATGCCGATGGCACCGAAGGCCAGCAGCGCGCCCGTGGCCAGCACACCCCCGGCCACCAGTGTCTGCAAGGTCTTCGGCGCGGCCATGCTCAGATCATCCCGCTCTTGGCCATCACCGCCCGCAGGCTGGCGAACTCGTCGTCGACGAACTTGTCGAAGGCCGGGCCGGTCATCAGGGCTGAAGTCCAGTTGTTCTTCTCGAGTGCCTCGGTCCAGGCCTTGCTCTTGGTTGCCTTGACGATCATCTCGGTCAGCACCTTGCGCTGCTCGGCCGTGATGCCGGTGGCGCCATAAACGCCGCGCCAGTTGCCGATGACCACGTTGATGCCCTGCTCCTTGAGCGTGGGCACGTCGATGCCCTTGAGGCGGGTATCGGCCGTGACCGCCAGAGCACGCATCTTGCCCGCGCTGATGTACTCGGCAAATTCGCTGTAGCCGCTGCCGCCGATGGTGACGTTGCCACCCAGGATGGCCGCCGTGGCCTCGCCGCCGCCGCGGAAGGCCACGTAGTTGATCTTCGATGGATCGACGCCGACCTCGCGGGCGATCATGGCCGCGGCGATGTGCTCGGTCGATCCGCGCGAGCCGCCGCCCCACTTCACGCTGCCGGGATCCTTCTTCATCTGCTCGACGACATCCTTCATCGTCTTGAAGGGCGAGTTGGCGGGCAGCACAAACACGTTGTATTCACTCGTCAGGCGCGCAATTGGCGTGACCTTGTCCAGCGACACCGGCGGCTTGCCGGTGATGATGCCGCCCAGCATCACCGCGCCCATCACCATCAGCGCATGGCCGTCGCCCTTGGCGCCGTTGGCAAACTGCGCCAGGCCGATGGCACCAGCGGCGCCGCCCTTGTTGTCGAAATTGACGGTGGCCGCCGCGCCGGCGTCCAGCAACGCCTTGCCCAGGGCCCGGCCGGTGGTGTCCCAGCCGCCGCCCGGGTTGGCGGGGATCATCATCTTCAGGTTGGCGCCCGCCGCACGTGCGCCCATGGGCAAGCTGCCCGCCGCAACCAGGGCCAGCAGGGATTTCAGAAAGTCGTCTCGGCGCATGCCATGTCTCCTAGGGTGTTGTCGTCGGCAGCGCGCTGCCGGCCAGGGCCAGATCAGCACGTATGGTAGGCGCCGAACTCGGTGCCTCGGGTGGGTGGGTGCTCGTTTGGTCGTGGCCCGCATGCAGTTCACCCTTCGACCCACCTCTATGTTGGCCAGGCCGGCTGTCAAACCGCTGTCCCATCGCCTAGGGAAAACCAGCGCACTCCCCCGGTCGCCCTGGCGCGCTGGTAAGGTGCCGCCCGTGCGATTGCTGCTGATCGAAGACAACCCGGCCATGCAGGTCACGCTGCGACGCAGCTTTGAGCGGCGCGGCATCGGGGTGACCGCCTGCGGCGATGGCGAACGTGCGCTCGACCGCTGGCGCGCTGCCCTGCCCGATGTGGTGCTGCTCGACCTCACCCTGCCGGGCCGCGACGGCCTGCAGGTGCTGGCCGATGCCCGCGCAGAAGGCTTGCGCACCCCGGTGATCATCCTCACTGCGCGGGGCACCGTGGGCGACCGCATCCTCGGCCTGAACACCGGGGCCGACGACTACCTGCCCAAGCCCTTCGACCTGGATGAACTGGAGGCCCGCGTGCGCGCCCTGGCACGGCGCGGCGGCCAAGGCGGTGAATCGCCGATCGAGGCCCCCACCTTCTGCGGCCTGCAGGTGGATGCCTGCAGCGGCGCCGTCTACCACCAGGGCCAGGCGCTGGAACTGGCCCCGCGCGAGGCTGCCTTGTTGCGCGCGTTGCTGGTCCGGCCCGGCCAGGCGGTGACCAAGGAGCGCCTGTTCGAACTGGTGTTTGCCGGCGAGGCCGATGTGCAGCCCGATGCCATCGAGGTGGTGGCCTACCGCCTGCGCAAGCGCCTGGCCGCCACGCCGGCGAGGCTGTTCACCCTGCGCGGCCTGGGCTACCTGCTGAAGGCAGAGGTTTGATGGCGTCGTGGCGCCGGGCCGGGCAGCGGGCCGAGCGCCGGGCCGCTCCCAAGCCGGCCCGCCATCCCCTCGGGGGATCGACCGACGTACCCGCCGGGCGAGGGGCAGACATGACAGCCGAGCGCCGGGCCGCTCCCAAGCCGGCCCGCCATCCTCTCGGGGGATCGCTCAAGGTACTCGTTGAGCGAGGGGCCATGTCCATGCGCAGCCGGCTGCTGCTGGGCATTTTGCTGCCCGTGGGTTTGCTGATCGCCCTCAACGCTGTCAGCCTCTACCAGCAGGCGCACCGTGCGGCCGACACCGCCTACGACCGCACGCTGCTGGCGTCGGCCAAGGCCATCGGTGAGTTGCTCGATGTGACCGGCACACCCGATGCGCCACGCCTCCTGGCCAATGTGCCCTACGCTGCGCTGGACACCTTCGAG
>JANOAQ010000029.1:0-2657 GCA_031411195.1 Burkholderiaceae bacterium
AGGCCGGGACTATAGCCACAGCGCCGCGCCCGGTTCCAGATCATCGGGAGGCGGTGAACGGCGCTCCGCTGATCTTCGATCCGGCCTTGATGCCGCGCTTGGTGAACCAGCCCTGGTTCATCTCCAGCACGAAGCGCACCGGCTTGGCCGAACAGTGCGACGACTCGTCGAACGGTTTCATGTCGGCCAGGTTGACGATGCTGCCATCGTCGGCGATGAAGGCAATGGTCAGCGGGCTGGGCGTGTTCTTCATCCAGAAGCACTGGGGCATGGCGTCGTCGAAGACGAACAGCATGCCCTCGTGGGTGCCCAGGTCTTTGCGGTACATGAGGCCCATCTGGCGCTGCTCGGGCGTCAGGGCCAGTTCGGCCCGGATGTTGTGCATGCCCGCGCGCAGGCTGATGGCGTCCAGCCGCTGGGGCTGGCCATCGCGAAGGGCCACCTGGGCCTGTGCACCAAGTGCCAGCAACAGCCCGCCCAGCAGCGCCAGCCACGACCTTCCGGCCCGGCCAGACGCAAGTAAAGGTTGCGTCTTGACATAGATCATGTAGAACCCCCGCATTAACCACTAGATTGACGCAGCTCAGGCGACGCCCCGTCGCGCCCTGCATTCACTGCGCCCGGCAATTTCACCATGGCCACCCTCCCATCCGCTCCCGTCCTGATCCCGGCCCTGCCGGCGGCGGACGACCTGCGGGTGCTGGACGACCCAATAGAACTACAACGCTTCACCCGTTTTTGCGCTGACGCCAGCGGCGCGCGCCTGGCTGATTCGGCCCTGCGCATCAGCGGCATGCATTGCGCTGCCTGTGCCGGCTTGATCGAGCAGGCCCTCGTCCGTGTGGATGGCGTGCTCGAAGCCACGGTCAGCGCTGCCGGGGAGCGTGCGCGCATCCGCTGGAATCCGCAGCACACGCGCATGGCCGATATCGTTGCAGCCATCCACCGCGCCGGCTATGGCGCCACGCCCGACGCCGCGGTCGAAGCGCGCGAAGGCCGCAAGCTGGAGCATCGCCAGGCCGTGTGGCGCTTGTTCGTGGCCGCCTTTTGTGCCATGCAGGTGATGATGATGGCCACGCCCAGTTATGTGGCCACTGGCGACGAACTGGCGCCCGATCTGCGGCAGTTGCTGAATTGGGGCAGTTGGCTGCTGACGCTGCCGGTGATGGTGTTTTCAGCCGGGCCCTTCATTACCGGCGCGTGGCGCAGCCTGCGCGCGCACCGCATCGGCATGGACGTGCCGGTGGCCCTGGGCGTGCTGGTGACATTCGTGGCCAGCAGCGGCGTCACCTTTGACCCGTCCGGCCTCTTCGGCAGTGAGGTTTATTTCGACTCGCTGACCATGTTCGTCAGCTTCTTGCTGGGGGGGAGGCTGTTGGAGACGCGCGCCCGCCATCGCGTGGCCCAGGTGCTGGAAGCCGCGCTTGGCGGCATGCCCGAGACCGCACTGCGCCTGGACGACCAGGGCCAGGCGCACACCGTCAGCGTGCAGCGCCTGGTGCCGGGTGACCGCGTGCGGGTGCCGGTGGGCCAGGCGTTTCCGGCCGATGGCACGGTGCGCGAAGGCAGCACCCGGGCCGATGAATCCCTGTTGACGGGCGAAAGTGCGGCAGTGGCCAAGGCCGGCGGTTCAGCGGTGGTGGCCGGCAGCATCAACCTGGGTGCGCCGGTGGTGATGCAGGTGCTGCGCACCGGTGCCGGCACCCGCCTTGAAAGCATCGTCGCACTGATGCGCGATGCCATGAGCCAGCGCCCGGCCGCCGCGCGTGCCGCCGACCGCTGGGCTGCGCCTTTTCTGTGGGCCGTGCTGGTGCTGGCTGCCGGCGCCGCGGCTGTGTGGAGCGTGATCGACCCCAGCCGCGCGGTATGGGTGGCCGTGTCGGTGCTCATCGTCACCTGCCCATGTGCCTTGTCGTTGGCGGCGCCTTCGGCCTTGCTGTCGGCGGCCAGTGCGCTGGCACGGCGCGGCGTGCTGCTGCAGCGGCTGGATGCCCTGGAAGCCTTCACTCAGGTGCGCCGCATCTACCTGGACAAGACCGGCACGGTCACCGATGAACATCTGCAATGGGCTGGCCTGGCCCGGCTGCAGCCAATGGGCGCGGATGCAAGCCTGGATGATGCGCATTGCCTGGCACTGGCGGCGGGTCTGGCGGGCTGGTCCAGCCATCCCCTGTCGCAGGCCCTGGTGCAGGCGGCGCGAGGCACGGTTGCGGGGGACAGCGGCGCGTGGCGCGATGTTCAGGAAACACCTGGCCTGGGCTTGGCGGGCACCGATGCCCAAGGCCGGCGCTGGCGCCTGGGCCGGCACGCGTTTGTGCAGGCCGATGCGCTAGAGGCACCTGATGATGGTGCGGGCCTCGTGCGCACCGCCGTGTGGCTGGGCTGCGATGGCCGGGCGGTACTGCGCTTTGACTTTGACGAGTCCTTGCGGCCCGATGCCCACCAGGCGGTTGCCGACCTCCAGGCCCGCGGGCTTGAAGTGGTGTTGCTGTCGGGCGACCGCGTTGAGCGTGCACACCTCATGGCACAGCTATTGGGTGTGCAAAGCGTGATCGGCGGGGCCACGCCTGAAAGCAAGCTGGCCGAGGTGGCATCCGCCCAGGCCTCTGGTCTGCGCGTGGCCATGGTGGGTGACGGCATCAACGACGCCCCGGTGC
>JANOAQ010000030.1:0-15713 GCA_031411195.1 Burkholderiaceae bacterium
CGGCTCTGGGCGTTGTGCACGATGCCCTTGGCCTGGCTGTCGACCATTTCAACCAGCAGCTCGACGGCCGCCTGGAACCGACCCGGCACACCCGAGGTGGCCGACTTGGCGGCACGCCACAAAACGAAGCTGCCGACCAACCCCATCAGGACCGCAAAGAAGATGCTGTCCAGGTTGAAAACCGAAAAGTCGACGATGGCCGTCTGCTTGTGGTTTTGCAGGTGCGTCAGGTGGTGAATGATGTATTCACCGGCGGTCGGTCCGTGTGTTGCGGCACTTCCTGCGGCGTGTTCTGCGGCTGCCATGTTGTCTTGTCCAGTCCCGTCTTGTGATCAGTTGGGGCGCCGCCGCCAAAGCAGCGCCACCCAATAAACCTTCATGCACACCACCAGACCAGCCAGCAGGGCGGGCCACACCAGCGGCTGCACGATCTTGCCGGCGACGACGAGCATCGCCAGCGAAACGCCGATTTTGACCATCTCCCACAACATGAAGCTGACAGCGGATGTGCCCGGCGCCATGCTGCTGAGTTGGCTGGTCATGCCACGCGCCATCAAGGCACCCGGCAAAACCACGGTGGCCGCACCGTAAAGCAACGACCACGCTACTGCTGTCCTCCCGGTGACGACCCACCCGATCAGGGCGGCCACCACACCCACCGCCGCTTGCACGGCAATGACCCGCCAAGGTGACACCGGCGGCTCCTGGGCCCTCAAGACTGCCGCCTCTTCTCGAGTCAGCGCCTTGAAGCGACGGTTTGCTTCCCCATCTTCTGCGTCATCCCATCCCGACTGACGGCCTGTGTTTTGCATTGGCCTGCCAGTCATGTGAGGAGAAGTCGCGCTTGGTTGCGGCAAACCGCAGAAGTATACGTGGAAACCCGTTGAAATCGACCTGCCCCCGCAAGGGCGTCGGGTTTGGTGCCACGCGGCGCCCGCCTTCAGGCCTGCACCAGATTCGCGGGCAGGCCGGGCACCTCGACCCGCAACTGCAATACGCAGCCCGCCAATGGCTGGCCCGCCAGTTCTTCAGCGGGCCGGTTTTCGCGTGAGGTGGTGATGTACAGCGTGCGCAGGTCGGCACCACCAAAACAAGGCATGGTGGGGCAACGCACGGGCAGCGGTAGCTCAAGCAGCACCCGGGCGTCAGGCGCGATGCGCAACAAGCGCTGGCCTTCGAACATGGCCACCCAGTAAGCACCTTCGGAGTCCATCGCGGCGCCATCGGGCCGACCGCCATAGCTGATCAGGGCCTGGCCTTCGGCGCGGACCGGAAACTGCTTGAAGACGCGGCGCCGCGTCAAGCCGCCGCTGCCGGCTTCCAGATCAAAGGCGTAGACGGCATGCGCCTTGGTATCGGCCCACAGCAAGGTCGCGCCATCCGGGCTGAAGGCCAGGCCGTTGCTGACGGTGATGCCTTCGGCCACACGGTCGAGGTCGCCCTTGGACCAGCGGTACAACGCCGCCCGGGGCTGTCGGGCATCGTCAATGGTGCCCACCCAGAAACGCCCTTGCGCATCGGCCTTGCCGTCGTTGAAGCGCTGGGCACCCGGGTCATAGGGTGGGTGCGCCAGCCGATGCCGCTCACCGGTGTCGGTATCAAAGCGCCACAGCCCGTCGCGCATGCCCAACAGCAGGCCGCCGCCCAGCAGCGGCGCGCAGCAGGCCGGTTCACTGGCGAAATGCCACTCGTCGTGGCGGCCTGTCACCGGGTTGTACCGATTGAGCTGAAGGCCGGGGATGTCGACCCAGTAGAGCACCTGCTCGTCGGGATGCCACAGCGGCGACTCGCCGAGCAAGGACGGCGGCACGGGCAACGCGGTGATGTCGGGCATTGGCAGGCAATGAGGCTTGGAGGGCGGGGGGCGGGGCGCCCACCGGGCGATCAACCGAGGTCGACCTTGAGGTAGTGCGCACCCCGGATAGGGTTGAAATAGTAAGGCGCAACCTCGGTGAAACCGAGCGACTCGTACAGCCCGCGCGCGGCCTCCATTTCGTCGAGCGTATCGAGCAGCATGGCCGAATAGCCGGCCTGCGTGGCGCCATCGATCAGCGCCTGGGCCAACAGCCGGCCCAGGCCGAAGCGGCGGAAGGCCGGGCGCACATACAGGCGCTTCATCTCGCAAGCATTGGCGTAGTCGGCATCCGGCAAGGGGCGAAAGGCGCCGCAACCGGCCAGTTGTTCATCGACGAAGGCCAGCAGCAAGGCCCCCTGGGGCGCGGCGTAGTCGCCAGGCAGGTTGGCCAGTTCGGCATCAAACTGCTGAAAGCACAGGTCGATGCCCAGGGCCCCGGCGTACTCGGTGAAGAGGGTGCGGGTGGCATCGACCAGCGCCGCACTGTCGGGCGCCTGCAGGCGGATGTCGGGCGAATTCATGGACGCGGGCCGAAGCAGCCTAGCCGCCCTGCCTGGCGATCCAGCTTACCGCGTAGAAGCACGCCGCCAGCAACGCCAGGGCCAGCGCGCGGTTGGGCCACCAACGGTCCTGCGAGGCCGGCACATCGGCAGGCAGCACCTTGTCACCGGTCAGCATGGGCGTGACCAGATTGGTGCCGCGCAGGCGGTAGACCACGATGGCCACGATGTGCAGCGTCACCAGGGCGATCAAAAGCCATTGGCCCCAGCCCTTGTGCCAGCCGGTGGCCTGCAAACCGGTGGCCGCCGAGACGAACTTGTTCAACGGCCCGGTGGTGGCGATCTCATCGTCGGCCACCAGGCCAGTGCCCACCTGCACCATCAGCACCACGATCATCGCCACGACCGACCCGGCGCCAGTGGGGCTGTGGCCCACTTCAAAATGGTCACCCGGGCGGTGGTCACCGCGCAGGTAACGCAGTGCGGCGCCTGGCGAATAGGCAAAGCTGATCCAACGCGACCAACGCCCACCCACCACGCCCCACACCAGGCGAAAGCCCATTAGCACCAGCACAAATAGCCCCAGGCGCATGTGCCAGATCAAGGCGTTGCCGCCCACATTCCCGGTGATGACCAGCCCCACCACCGCAGCGGCCAACAACCAGTGGAAGACTCGGGTGGGCAGGTCCCACACCCGGACGGTGGCGGTGACTTCGGTCATGCTGGACGGCATTCAAAGTAGACGGTCGAGCAACGATAGCCGAAGTGGCCGGCCTGTGGTGTTCCTTGGCCGCGCCGGACCCTGAACGGAATAAACCGGCCGCATCTGCGTAAACTGCCCAGCGCCACGGCAACCATCGCCCGGCGTTCACCGTTCACCTCGTTGGAGAAACTGCATGAAAAAACTGCACGTGGCCCTGCTGGCCGCCTTGGGTGTTGTGGCCAGCCTGCCCGCAGCCGCTCAGTTCCAGAAGCCCGAAGACGCGGTGAAGTACCGCAAGGCCGCCTACACCGTGATGGCCACGCACTTCGGCCGCATCGGCGCCATGGCTGCCGGCCGTGCGCCGTTTGATGCAGCCGCTGCCGCGGCCAACGCTGAAATCGTCGCCAACATGTCCAAGCTGCCGTTCGCTGGCTTCGTTGAAGGCACCGGCGGCACCGAGAAGGGCACGCCCAAGGCCAACGTCTGGACCGAGCGCGCCAAGTTTGACGACGAGGCCCGCAAGATGCAGGAAGAAGTGGCCAAGCTGGCTGCGGTCGCCAAGGGCGGCAACTTCGACCAGGTGAAGGCCGCCTTCGGCGCCGCCGCAGGCACCTGCAAGAGCTGTCACGACAACTTCCGCAATCCCTGAGCCTGTGCCGCAGGTCTTGCCCGAAGGCCCGCTTCAGCGGGCCTTTTTCATGACCGCCCCGGTGGGCCGTCCGCCCCGGAAAACGACAGCACCACGCGGCGGGTCTTGGCGCTCTTCTTTTCGATCTTGGTGACGATCACGGCGCCGATGTCGGCGGTGTTGTCGACGTGGGTGCCACCGCAGGGTTGAAGGTCGACACCCTCCACCTCGACCAACCGCACCCGGCCGTGTCCACGCGGTGGCTGCACGCTCATGCTGCGCACCAGGCCGGGGTTGGCATCGAGCTCGGCTTCGCTGATCCAGCGCTGGTGCACCGGATGGGCTTCGGCCACCAGGCGGTGGATGCCGGCGGTGAGTGCGTCCTTGTCCAGCGGCTCGGTCATGTGGAAGTCCAGCCGCGCATAGCCCGCCGTGATGCTGCAGCCGTCCACCGGATGGGGCACCAGCGCGCACAGCAGGTGGGTGGCGGTGTGGAAGCGCCGGTGGGCCTGGCGTCGGGCAACATCGATGTGCGCGGTCACCGTCTGGCCCACGGCCCAGCCGGCCAGGTCGGCAGCGGCTGAAGCGACATGCAGGATCTGCCCGTCCTGGGCGCCCTTGCGGGTGTCGACGATGGCCAGCGCTGCGCCGTCGGCCCGGCGCAGCACACCAGCATCACCCGCCTGGCCTCCGCCCTGCGGGTAGAACACGGTGCGGTTCAGTTGCAGGCCCTCGGGCCCCGCGGCGGTGACGACGGCCGTGCAGTCCAGCAGATTGGCGTCGTCGCGAAACAGTTCTTCGGTGGTGCTCATCGGCGGCCCGGGGCGCAAGCAGAAGTGGGTTGTGCAAGCTTGCCACGGATCGGCAAACGCAGCGTGGCCAGGAACTACAGCGTCACGCTGCCCGACACCACTTCGCACACCGCGCCGCCAATCCAGATGTCGGCGCCTTCACGCGCCACGTGCACCCGGCCGGCGCGGCCCAGCGCGGCGCCTTGTGCGGCCAGGTAGCGCTCGGGCGCCAGGCCGGCACCGATCAACCACTGGGCCAGGCCGGCGTTCAGGCTGCCGGTGACCGGGTCTTCGGGCACGCCCAGGCCGGGCACAAAGGCGCGCACCTCGAACTGGCAATCGCTGCCCGCCGGGTGCGGGCCCACCACGCCCAGCTTGAGACCGCGCATGGTGGCGAAGTCGGGCTGAACGGCCAGCACGGTAGCGGCGTCGGCCAGCAAGGCGGCCATCCAGCCGGGGCCGTTGTCGATCCACTCAAGGCGAAGCACCTGGTCGTCCCGCAGCCCAAGCGAGGCCACGGCCTGGGCACGCAGCGTGGGCTCGACCGGACCGGTGCGGCGCAGCGCCGGGGCGGCAAAGGCCAGCATGCGCGCCGCGCCGGCACCCTCTGAGCGCACGCGCACACGACCCACACCGCACTGTTGAACAACAACGCCGGGCGTGCGGGGCACACCGCCGGCGGCCAGCCAGGCATGGCAGCTGCCCAGCGTGGGGTGTCCGGCAAAGGGCAGCTCTTGCGCGGGGGTGAAGATGCGCAGCTGGTAGTCGGCGCCGGCATCGTCGGGTGGCAGCAGGAAGGTGGTCTCCGACAGATTGGTCCAGCCGGCGAAGTCGGCCATCTGGGCATCGCTCAGGCCCTGGGCGTCATGCACCACGGCCAGCGGGTTGCCGCGCAAGGGCACGGCAGAGAAGACGTCAAGCTGAGAAAAGCGGTAGGTGGTCATGGGGTCGAATGAATGACGAGAGAAGGCCGCCTGTCAGCGGTTCACGGCATGGCCGCACCCACCGTGCGGCGCACCGGGATGCCGGTGGGATCGAAGCCTTACAGGCAGTACACGTTGATGCCATAGTGGTCTGGTGTCACCCGCTTGCGGTGGAAGGGGTAGATGCCGCACACCTTGCAGAAGTGGTGCACCGCCGTGTGGCTGTGGAACTGGTAGCTGGCCAGCGCAGCCTGCCCGGCCAACAAGGTGAAGGCCGACGCGTGCACCTTCACCATGAGGGCGTTCTTGCGGCGGCAGATCGAGCAATCGCAGGTGGTCAGCTCGGGAAAATCAGTCTCGATGGCAAAGCGCACCGCGCCGCAATGGCAGGCGCCCACCCAGCGCTGCAGTGGGCGCTGACCCGTCACGGCGCCGTCTCGCGCACGCCGTCCAGGTGCTCGCGCAGCACGCGGCCCAGGGTAGCCACGCCGTTGGCGTTGTCGTCGGGCGCCAGCGTGACGAAGCTCAGGCGCAGGGTGCGCGCATCGGGTGCGTGGGCATAGAACGCCGAGCCAGGCACGTAGGCGATGCCGGCGGCCACTGCCTTGGGCAGCAGGGCCAGGGCGTCACAGCCGGGGGGCAGTCGCAGCCAGAAGAACATCCCCCCCACCGGGCGCTGCCACTCGGTGCCTTCGGGCATGTGGCGCTGCAGCGCCTCGGCCATGGCTGCGCACTGGGCCTGGTAGCGCGCGCGAATGGTGGGTACGTGGGTGGCCAGAAAGCCGTTCTTGATGACCTCGTAGACCACCCGCTGGTTGAAGCCGGGCGTGTGCAGATCGGCCGCCTGCTTGGCCTGCAGCAGCTTGGGGTACAGCGCCTCGGGCGCCACCAGATAGCCCAGGCGGAACCCAGGGGTGAGCACCTTGCTGAAGCTGCCCAGGTACATCACGCCCTCGGGCCAACGCGATGCCAGCGGCGCCGGCGGGGCCTGGTCGAACCACAAATCGCCGTAGGGGTTGTCTTCGACCAGCGGGATGCCAGCGGCCTGGGCAGCGGCGATCAGTGCCACGCGTCGCGCCTCGGGCACAACGCGGCCCGACGGGTTCTGAAAGTTGGGCAGCAGGTAGGCAAAGCGCGTTCCCGGCGCGTCGTGCGGCAGCGCGCGGATGGCGTCGGGCAGCGGTCCTTCGGCATCACCGGCCAGGCTGGCGTAGATGGGCTCGTAGGGATTGAAGGCCTGCAGCGCGCCCAGATAGGTGGGCGTTTCCACGGCGACGGGCGCGCCGGCATCGACCATCACCTTGCCCACCAGATCCAGGCCCTGCTGCGAGCCGGTGGTGATCAGCACCTGCGCCGGGCTGACGGGCATGCCCAGCGTGCCCAGGTGCTGGGCCACCCACTCGCGCAGCGGGGCGAAGCCTTCACTGGCGGCGTACTGCAGGGCCTCGCGCGGGGCCTGGCTGAGCACGGTGTTGCAAGCCTCGCGGATGGCCTCGACCGGAAAGGTGTCGGCCGAAGGCAGACCGCCGGCCATCGACAGGATGCCCGGCTGCTCGGTCACCTTGAGGATCTCGCGGATGATGGACGGGTTCAGGCGCGCGCTGCGGCGGGCTTGGTGCCAAAGGCTCACGGGGTGTCTCCTGCAGGAAGGTGGTCAGTGTGTGGGATCAGGCCAGAACAGTGCGCAAGGCCAGCAACAGCCGCTGTACATCCGCCTCGTCCACATGCAGATGGGGCGCAAAGCGCAGCGACTGGCCGCGCTGGCTGATGTAGATGTCCTGCGCGCGCAAGGACGCAACCACCGAGCCCAATGCGCCCGTCGGCAGGCTGGCCCCCAGGATGTTGGGCATGCGTTGCCCGGCCGGCAACACCGTGAAGCCCAGCGCCTGCAGTGGCTCGGCGATGCGGGCATTGGTGGCCGCCAGCGTGGCGGCGATGCGCGGCACGCCCCAGGCCTGGATCTGCCGCAAGGCGGCGATCGCACCGGGCAGCGTAGGGATGCCCTTCTCACCCACGTCGAAGCGGCGCGCACCGGGCTTGTAGGCATCGGCGTAGTTCACCAGGCCGGCAAAGTCCTCGGCACCCTCGCGCGACAACCACGACTCTTCCAGAGGCCGGGCCGTTCGCCACGCTGGCGCCACGAACATCAGACCCGTGCCGTAGGGGCACAGCAGCCACTTGTAGCCGGCGGCCACCAGAAAATCGGGCTGCACCTCATCCACCGACAAGGGCACCGCGCCCAGCGATTGCGTGGCGTCGACCACCAGCGCGGCGCCCGCCGCGCGGCAGGCGGCGCCCACGGCCACCAGGTCGATGGCCGCACCGTTGGTCCAGTGGCAGGTGGGCACGGCCACCACCTTCAGGCCGAGGCGGATGGCGGCCAGCACGCCGGCCGTCCAGTCGCCACTGGCGGGCGTGGGCACGGTGTGCAAAACCGCGCCTCGCTCGGCGGCGGTGCGGCGCCAGGTGAGCACATTGCTGGGAAAGTCTTCGGCCAGCAGCAGGATGCCGTCGCCCGCATGCAAGGTGGGCTCAATGGCCCGCGCGGCGGCGGCCAGCCCGTAACTGGCCGCCGGCACCAGGGCCCAGCCGTCGGCATCACCACCAAACAGCGTGCCGGCCAGGCCGCGCAGGGTTTCGGCGTCGTCGAAAAAGTTGGCCGGCGCGCGCAGCCAAGCGTGGCTCTTGCCCTGCACGCTCGCCATCAAGGCATCGCGCGAGGCATTGAGCTGCGGCGTGTTGTAGGCGCAGTTGAAGTAGGCGATGTGCGCCGGCACATCAAACAGGTGGCGTTGGCTGGGTAACGGGGTCGTCATGCATTTGTCCTTCATCACCGCGCGGGCTGCGGCCCAGCGGCCACCGCCACCGTCGCTACCGACATTCAACGCGACAGGAACACGGTGGCCATCACTGCCAGCGCAAAGCCGACGGTAGGCAGGTCGAGCCGCTCGCCCAGCACCGGCACGGCCAGGGCCATCGACAAGAAGGGCTGCAGCAGCTGGATCTGGCTGACCCGCAGCATGCCACCCAGTTGCAGGCCGCGGTACCAGGCAAAGAAGCCCAGCCACACCGAAAACACGCTGACGTAGAGAAAGCCACCCCAGGCCGCTGGCCGCACGGGTCCCGTCGGCCAAGTGGCCACCGCGATCGGCAATGTGACAGGCAGGCACAACACCAGCAACCAGCTGATCACCTGTTCGGGCGGCATGGGCAGGCGGCCATCGCCCTGGGGCGCCGACAGGCGCGCGCCCATCACATAGCCGAACCCGCCCCACAACACCGCCAGCAGCAGCAGGCCATCGGCCAGCTGCAAGGTGGTGCCGCCCTTCCAGAAGGCATAGCCCAGCACCAGGGCGGTGCCCAAGCCGGCGCAGGCCCAGAAGCCGGCGCTGGGGCGCTGGCGCATCACCAACGCGCCAATGCTGGCCGTGGCGATGGGCAGCAGGCCCGAGACCACGGCCGCGTGCGCCGCATCGACCCGCTGCACCGCCAGCCCGAGAAAAAACGGAAACCCGAACACCACGCCCAGGGAGGTGAGCCCCAGTTGCCGCCATTGCGCCGGCGTGGGCCGTGCCGCCCCGATGGCCCAAAGCCATGCCGCCGCCAACAAGCCTGCCAGCGCCGCCCGCCCGATGGCCACAAAGGCCGCAGGCAGTTGGGGCGCCGCCAGGCTGCCCGATGCCAGCCGGGTCATGGGAATGGTCATCGCAAAGACCAGCACCCCCAGGGCACCCAGCAGCCAGCCGCAGGTGGCAGGCGACAGCCGCTCACGGCGGGCGCCAGGCAGGTGGTCAGGATCGGTGGGAATCGACATTCGTTCAGTCTAGACGCTTGAACAGCACAGCAACAGTACACTCGGCGATACAGATGATCAATCTGTATTGACAACATGGTTGGTACACCCCACCCCAGCCCACCCCATCGCATGGCAGCGGCAGACGCATGAACAGCCCCTTCGAAACGCCCCTTCAACGGCTGCGCAACGGCCCGCTCACCCTGAGCGAGCAACTGGCGGCGCGCGTGGCCGAGCGTATCCAGTGCGGCACGGTGGCGCCCGGCGCCCGCCTGGCATCGGTGCGTGAAGCCGCGCGTCAACAAAGCGTGAGCCCCAGCACGGTGGTGGCCGCCTACGACCTGCTGCAGGCACAGGGCCTGGTCGAGGCGCGCCGCCAGCGGGGTTACTTTGTGCGTGACACCGCAGCCGCCGCCCGCAGCGCCAGCCTGGCTGCCATGCGGCCTGCACCTGCGCTGGCCGCGCCTGTGGACGCCACCGCCCTGATCCGCGGCATGTTCCAGCGTGGTTCGGCGCCCAGCGGCCCGGGCATGGGCACCTTGCCCGAAGCCTGGCTCGACCAGCCCTTGCTCGACCGGGCACTGCGCCGCACCCTGTCGCAGGCCGGCGAGTCTTTGCGCTACGGCAATCCGGCCGGTGACGAAGGGTTGCGGCAAGCCCTGTCGCGCCGATTGGTGGGCGACCTGGGCATCAACGCCGCACCCGACCAGATCGTCACCAGCATCGGTGCGACCCATGCGCTGGACATCGTGGCCCGCACGCTGTTGCAACCGGGCGATGCCGTGCTGGTCGACGAGCCCGGCTGGGCAGTTGAATTTGCCCGCCTCACCCGCATGGGCATGCGCCTGCTGCCCGTGCCACGAGGTGCCGACGGGCCCGACCTGGCGGTGATGGCCCACCTGCTGGCCGAGCACCAGCCTCGCCTGTATGTCACCGTGTCGGTGCTGCACAACCCCACCGGTCAGACGCTTGGCCTGGCCGCGGCACACCAGATCCTCAAGTTGGCCGAGGCGCACGACCTGACCATCGTCGAAGACGACACCTACGCCTGGCTTGCCGCGCCGCATGCGCCGCGCCTGGCCGCGCTGGACGGGCTGCAGCGCACGGTCTACGTCTCGGGCTTCAGCAAGATCCTGGCGCCCAATTGGCGGGTGGGCTACCTGGCGGCCGCGCCGGCCCTGGCCGAGCGCTTTGTCGATACCAAGCTGCTGAGCACACTGACCACGCCGGCCCTGATGGAACGGGCCGTGGCCTGGTGCCTGGATCAAGGCCTGCTGCGCCGTCATGCCGAGCGGGTGACCCAGCGGCTGGACGCCGCCCGCCAGCGTGTGGTGCGCCAGGCCAGCGACGCGGGTTGCCGCTTTGTCACCCCGCCCCAGGGCCTGTTCGGTTGGGTTGACACGGGTGTGGACACCGAAGCCCTGGCCACCCGCATGGCCGCCGATGGCTGGCTGCTGGCGCCGGGCCGGCTGTTTTTGGCGTCACCCCGCGCCAGCACCCTGATGCGGGTGAACTTTGCCAGCGCACAGGAGCCACGCTTCTGGCAGGCATTTGTGTCTGCACGTAACGCCCTGGCGCCGCCCTTCGGTGGCAGGGCGTCAACCGCGGATACCACCAGACACGCCTGACCCCCAGGGGCGCCATAGCATCAAAGTGCCCTACAGATTGAACCATGTTTCCCAGCACACAGCAGATGGACGCGTCCGACAGTCGCCCGCCACGGGTGAGCCCGACCACGCCCATGGGCAGCTTGCCTGACGTCGTTCACACCACGCTCACCTCGCTCAGCCCCTCCCTGATGCAGGACCTTACCCGCATCGAGCTGGG
This sequence comes from Burkholderiaceae bacterium, assembly GCA_031411195.1. Classification (GTDB taxonomy): domain Bacteria; phylum Pseudomonadota; class Gammaproteobacteria; order Burkholderiales; family Burkholderiaceae_C; genus Pseudaquabacterium. The sequence goes on from JANOAQ010000030.1 coordinate 11,021, forward strand.
TTCGGCCCAGCGCGAGTTGCTTGAAGTGCTGGCCGCCTGCATCCGCCACACCCAGGCGCTGGCCATCACGGTCGACATCGCCCCAGAGCAGGCGGCCGAGCAGCTGACGCTGAGCATCTTTCCCAGCGAGCGGCTGCTGCACTGCACATTGCCACTGGTGCAACTGCTGCAGGGCGACCTGGGCCACTGGCGCGTGTTGCAGGTGCAACCGGCCCATTTGCGCCCGCCCGGCAGCCATGAACACAGCCGTGTCGGCCACCCATCCCACTACGCTACGCTGGCATCGCTGCTCTGGGCGGTGGCGCTGCGTGGTGCGCGCGATGACCTGCTGCCCGAACTCGCCGGTCTGGCCGCCTACCGCGTGGCGCCGGGCATCAGCCTGTCAGGCCTGGACGTACCGGCCGCCATGGCCCAATGCATCAACCGGCTGCGCAGGCAAACCAGCAATCTGCGCGAGATCGCCAGTTGGCCCGGCGTTGGCAATGAACGCGCGATGCGCCTGGTCAATGCGCTTTACCTGCAGTCAGGGCTGATCGTCAGCCGCTCCCACCCGGCCGCCACCAACGAAGGCTGGGCCGGGTATTGAGCCCACCCCCGTAGCGCGGGATACGCCCACCCCCGCAGCGCCTGTGGCGCTCCCCCTCGAGGGGGTAACGCCAGCGGCCCGGCGAAGCCGGATCCGCGGCGTTTGCTGGGTCAGGCCCACGGCCAGTCAGCTGTTGCCGAGTGCTTCTTGTCGCTCCAGCGCAGCCAGCAGGGCTTCATCGATAGCGGCATGGCGCTGGGCCAGGGCGGTGGCTTCGGTGGGCGCCTTGGCGTAGAGGCTGCCGTCGGCCAGGCGGGCATTGATGGCGGCTTGCTCGGCCTCCAATGCCGCGATGCGGCCGGGCAGTTCGTCCTGTTCACGCTTCTCCTTGAAGCTGAGCTTGCGGGGCTTGGTTGCATCGACGGCCGGGGCGGCTGAAGCCGGGCTGGAGGCCGGCGTGGACGGCTTGTGCGTCGCCGCTGCCTGCGCTGCCTGCGCTGCCTGCGCTGCCTCTTGCACCGCCAGCATGCGTGCACGCTGCGCTTGCCAGTCGGCCACATTCCCTTCGTACTCGCGCCAGAAGCCGGTCGATGTTGCCCCTACGGCGGCCCAGGCCGTCGAGCCCCCCGAGGGGACGCCGGGCCGGCTTGGGAGCGGCCCGGCGCTCGGCCCGAGGTCCCCTTCCCAGCAGATCAGGCTGGTGACCACGTTGTCGAGAAAACGGCGGTCGTGGCTGACCAGAAAGACCGTGCCGCTGTAGGTCTGCAGCAGTTCTTCCAGCAGCTCGAGTGTGTCGATGTCCAGGTCGTTGGTGGGTTCGTCCAGCACCAGCACATTGGCCGGCAGTGCAAACAGCCGGGCCAGCAGCACCCGGTTGCGCTCGCCACCCGACAAGGTGCGCACGGGGCTGTGGGCCCGCTCGGGCGAGAACAGAAAATCGGTCAGGTAGCTCATCACGTGCTTGCGCTGGCCGTTGAACTCGATCCACTCGCTGCCCGGGCTGATGGTGTCGACCAGGCTGGCATCGAGGTCGAGCCCGGCGCGCATCTGGTCGAAGTAGGCCACTTCCAGCTTGGTGCCCTGGCGCACTTTGCCTTCGGTGGGCTGCAGCTCACCCAGGATGAGCTTGAGCAGGGTGGTCTTGCCCGCGCCGTTGGGGCCCACCAGGCCGACCTTGTCGCCGCGCAGGATGGTGGCGGTGAAGTCCTTGACGATGAGCTTGTCGCCACCGGGCGCGGCAAAGCGCATGCCCACGTTGGTCAGCTCGGCCACGATCTTGCCGCTGGGCGCGCCGGCGTCCACCTCCAGCCGTACCTGGCCGAGTGAATCACGCCGCTTCTGGCGCTGATCACGCAGCACCTCCAGGCGCTGGATGCGTGCCACGCTGCGGGTGCGGCGCGCTTCCACGCCCTTGCGGATCCATACCTCCTCTTGCGCCAACAGCTTGTCGGACCGGGCATTGGCCCGGGCATCCGTCGCCAGTTGGTCTTCTTTCAAACGTTCGTAGGCGCTGAAGTTGCCGGGGTAGCTGCGCAGGAGACCGCGATCTAGCTCGACGATGCGGGTGGCCACGCCGTCGAGGAAGGCGCGGTCGTGGGTGATCAGCATCACGCTGCCCTTGAAGCCGCGCAGCAGGCCTTCGAGCCAGTCGATCGAATCGAGATCCAGGTGGTTGGTGGGTTCATCGAGCAACAGCACATCGGGCACGGCCACCAGCGCCTGGGCCAGGGCCACCCGCTTTTTCATGCCGCCCGACAATTGGCCGATCTCGCGGTTGCCATCGAGGTGCAGCTGCGCCAGGGTGGTTTCAACCCGCTGCTCCCAGTTCCAGGCATCCAGCGCTTCGATGCGGGTCTGCAAGGCATCCAGGTCGACGCCGTCGGCGTGTTCTTCATAGGCCTGGCGCACGGCGCGCGCTTCGGCCACGCCTTCGCTCACCGCTTCGAACACGGTGTGGCCGGGCTCGAAGGTGGGCTCTTGTGGCACATAGCAGATGCGCACACCCTGGGTCATCTGCAGCAGGCCGTCGTCGAGCTTTTCAAGCCCGGCGATCACTTTGAGCAACGACGATTTGCCAGCGCCGTTGCGGCCGATCAAGCCCAGGCGTTCGCCCGCTTCCAGCGAGAGGGCAGTGGCATCGAGCAAGGCAACATGGCCGTAGGCAAGGTGGGCGTTGGAGAGGGAGAGAAGGGCCATGGGCGCATTGTCGCTGGCCAAAAAGAATGGCGCCCGAAGGCGCCATGCAAGCAAGGGCCCGAGGCCCGCGCAATTCAGCCGCGTTGGCCGCGCCTGCGGGCCATCAGAACCAGTGCGCCCAGTCCGGCCAGCAACATGGCGGCGGTTTCGGGCTCGGGCACCTGGGCCACGGCGAAGCTGACTTCAAACTTGTTCTGGGGTTGTGCGCCGATGGCGGAGAACACACCCCCCGAGGCGGCGAGCACGATGTACGCGTTGCTCACACTGATGCTGGAAAATGCGCCGGGCAAGGTGTTGGTCGAAGAAAAATACCCTTGCGAGAAGCCTAGCCCGCTGTTGGTGACCGTCCAGCCCAGCTGGTCACCATTGATGGACATCGTGGGCCCGCCATTGACGGAGATGTCTGCGTAAAGCTGAATCTGGGTATGGGCGCCGCCCACTTGAAACCAGCTGATGTTGCCCAGGAAGCTCGAGGCATCCGACAGGGCCCAGCCGTTGTTGGCGGTGACGGTGAACGAGGGCAGGTCCACAAAAACCGTCGTGAGCGGGCCTGCGCTGGACACGGCTACGCTGTTGGGCACCGTCCACGTGAAGCCGTGGGTGGGATTGGACGAGAACCACGACGTCAGGGAATTGAAACTGGTGGTTTCGTCGTAGGACAGCGTGTAGGGGCCGTTGTCTTGCGTGACCGTGGCCGAAGCCAACGAAGTGAGCGAAGCCAACGCAATGGCGGCTGTGACGGTCTTGAAGTTCATGGAAGCACCTGGAAATGAAAAAACTAAAAACGTATTGGCACGTTGAATTTAGCCCAGTTTGCTGCCCCTTTGAACCCCCTAGGTCACACCGCAGCGCTGCAGTCCTACCTGCGATTGATGAGGTCATCCGCCAGCACGGCGGCGTGGTGGCGCAGGTGGTCGTCGATCACGCTGGCAATGAAGTAGTAGCCGTGGTCCAGGCCGCTGTGGCGCCTCAGGATAAGCGGCTGCCCGACCGCAGCACAGGCGGCCTCGAAGGCCTGCGGGTGCAGTTGATCGGCCAGAAACTTGTCGGCCAGGCCCTGGTCGATGAGGATGCCTTGCGGATAGGGCGCGCGGGTCTGTGCTGCCATCAACGCACTGGCGTCGTGCGCGGCCCAGGCGGCACGATCGTCACCCAGGTAGCCTGTGAGGGCCTTGACGCCCCAGGGGCACTGCATGGGCGCACAGATGGGCGCCAGGGCCGACAGGCTTTTGAACACGCCCGGGTGGCGCAAGGCCAGCGTGAGTGCGCCATGCCCACCCATCGAATGGCCGAACAGGCCTACGGCCGGTGCCCGCAACTGAGCCTGCACTTGCGGCAAGAGCTCTTTCAACAGGTAGCTTTCCATGTGCCAGTGGGTGGCCCAGGGGGCTTGCTTGGCATCCAGGTAGAAGCCTGCGCCCACGCCGAAATCCCAGGCGTCGGCTTCGCCCGGTACGTTGGCGCCGCGCGGGCTGGTGTCGGGCGTCAGCAGCGCCAGGCCCAACTGGGCCGCCAGGCGCTGGGCGCCGGCCTTCATCGCAAAGGTTTCTTCGGTGCAGGTCAGGCCCGCCAGGTAGACCAGCAGCGGCACCGGCGCCCCGGCCAGCGCCTGCGGCGGCAGGTACAGGCCGAAGCGCATCGGCAGGCCGATCTGTGCCGAGGTATGCCGGTAAAAGCGCTGCAAGCCGCCGAAGCAGGCGTGCTCGCTCAACACCTCCCAACCTGCCGGCTCCAGATCGGCCACTTCGGCCACCCTCAGAACTCGACCACGCTGCGGATCGACTCACCGCGCTTCATCAGGTCGAAGCCCTCGTTGATGCGTTCGAGCGGCAGCTTGTGGGTGATGAGGTCATCGATGTTGAGCTTGCCGTCCATGTACCAGTCGACGATCTTCGGCACATCGGTGCGGCCGCGCGCGCCGCCGAAGGCCGAGCCCTCCCACTTGCGGCCGGTCACCAGTTGGAACGGGCG
>JANOAQ010000031.1:0-2707 GCA_031411195.1 Burkholderiaceae bacterium
GATCGAGAAATTCGACGAGGTGGCGGCGGCCGTCAAGCGCGTGCTGTCCAAGAGCGGCACCAAGACGCGCAACGTGGTCATGGCGATGCCGCAATCGGCAGTCATCACCAAGAAGATCATGCTGCCCGCCGGCCTGCGCGATGAAGACCTGGAGCTTCAAGTCGAGACCGAGGCCAATCAGTACATCCCCTTCTCGCTGGACGAGGTCAGCCTCGACTTTTGCGTCATCGGGCCCAGCCCCACCTCGGGTGGCGACATCGAAGTGCTGATCGCCGCTTCCCGCAAAGAACGCGTTCAGGACCGCCAGGGGCTGGCCGAAGCGGCTGGTCTGAAGCCTGTGGTTCTGGACATCGAAAGCCACGCCTCGCTGCTGGCCATGAGCCGCATCACCGATACCCTGCCCAACGAAGGCCGCGATGCCCTGGTGGCCCTTTTCGAGATTGGTGCCGACACCACCAGCCTGAAGGTGGTGCCGACACCACCAGCCTGAAGGTGCTGCGCGAGGGCGAGCTGCTTTACGACCGTGACCAGGCCTTTGGCGGTTCACAGCTGACCACGCTGATCTCGCGCCAGTACGGCTTTTCGTTTGAAGAGGCCGAGCAGAAGAAGCTGGGCAATGACTTGCCTGAAGACTATGACAGCCAGGTGCTCACGCCCTTTGTCGACAGCCTCTCGCAAGAAATCGGTCGCGCCCTGCAGTACTTCTTCACCAGTACTCCGCACCACAAGGTGCACTATGTGATGCTGGCGGGCGGAACAGCCACGCTTTCTGGGCTGAAAGACCGTGTGACCGACCTGACCGGTTTTGCGTCGATGGTGGTCAATCCATTCGATGGCATGAAGATCGGCAGCCACGTCAAAGAGGCCAAGGTGCGCAAGGAGTCACCCTCGTACCTCACGGCCTGCGGGCTGGCGATGCGGAGGTTTGTGCAGTGACGATCGTCCCCACGCTCACTTTGTTCGCTGCCCACCAAGGGCAAGCGCCAGCCCCCTGGGGCGGCTCGGCGGTGCCGACATGATCCTGATCAACCTGCTGCCGCACCGCGAAGAGCGGCGTCGCCAGCGCAAGCGTGCCTTCTTCATCGGGCTGGGCTTGGCGGTCGGGGTGGGTGTGCTGTTGGCCGGCCTTTGGTACGGGGCGCTGCAACAGATGACGCAGACCCAGCAGGGTCGCAATAACTTCTTGCGCACCGAGATCAAGAAGCTCGAAGACCAGATCAAGGACATCGCCAACCTGCGCACCGAGATTGATGGCCTCAAGGCCCGGCAAGCCGCAGTGGAAGACCTGCAGCTCAACCGTAACGTGCCTGTGCACCTGCTCGATGAATTGGTGCGCCTAACCCCTGAGGGGCTCTACCTGTCCAGCATCAAGCAGACCGATGGCAGCGTTCTGGTCAGCGGCGTCGCCCAGACCAATGAGCGGGTTTCCGAATTCCTGCGCAGTGCGCAGGCCAATTCGCCGTGGTTCGAGCGCATGGACCTGGTCGAGATCCGAGCCGTCAACCAGCCCCCGACAACCGGCGCGCGCGAACAACGCCGCTTGTTCGAGTTTTCGCTGCGCGTCACGATCAAGCAGCCCGGGGTTCCCGCCTCGGCGCCCGGTTCGGTCGCCGCTCGGAAGTCGGCATGAGGAACGCAACATGACGACGACCACCGGCGGGCGGCCCTCGACCTTTGATGTCGGCACTGTCTTCGACAAGGCGCAATCGCAGTTCAAGGGCCTCAATCCGCAAGAGCCGGGTCAGTGGCCCCTGTTGCCCAAAGTTTTCGCCTGGGTGATCACTGGTTTGGTGGCGCTGGGTGCAGGCTGGCTTGCTGTGGTGTCGGGTGCGTCCGATGCGCTGGTGGCCGAGCGTGGGCTCGAGCAAGGCCTCAAAGACGACTACCGCGGCAAATTGGGCCAGGCAGTCATTCTGTCCGAGTTGCGCAAGCAAAAGCAGCAAGTGCAGGAGTACGTCACCCAGTTGGAGCGGCAACTGCCCGGCAAGGCGGAGATGGACGCATTGCTGTCGGACATCAACCAGGCCGGCATCGGGCGCGGTCTGCAGTTCGAGTTGTTCCGCCCCGGGCAGGTCGAGATCAAGGACTACTACGCGGTGTTGCCAATCACCTTGAGGGTGACCGGACGGTTTCACGACATCGGTGCCTTCACCGCTGATGTGGCCAATCTGTCGCGCATCGTCACGCTGCACAACCTGGGCATTGCGCCCATCAAGGAAGCCGGTGGCAGCTTGTCGATGGATGCGGTGGCCCGCACCTACCGCTACCTCGACGGGGCCGAGCTCGCCGAAGTGCGCCGGGCTCGCGAGGCCGAGGCCAAAGCCAAGGCCGTCCGCAAATGATGCTGCACCGCATGCCCATGTCCCGCTGCAGTCGCGCGGGTGCTCGTTCGGTCGCGGCCTTGCTGTTGGCCGGGTTGTTTGCCGTGCTGGCAGGCTGCGAAGGCGAGACGCAAGAATTGCAGGAATGGATGGACCAGCAGCGCCGCGAGGTTCGCCCCAGCGTGCAGCCCTTGGCGGCGCCCAAGAAGTTTGATCCGGTGCCGTATGCCAATGCGCAACAGGTGGATCCTTTCAGCAACCAGAAGCTCAGTGTGGCGCTCAAGCAAGAGGCGCGTCAGCCCAGTTCGCTGCTGGCCGCCGAGATGAATCGCCGCAAAGACCCGCTGGAGGCATTTCCGCTGGATTCGATGTCGATGGTGGGCAGC
>JANOAQ010000032.1:0-2184 GCA_031411195.1 Burkholderiaceae bacterium
GAACAACAGGTGCTCGAAGCCTTCATCGCCCAGCATTACCTGTCGTGGCACCGCCCGCCGCGCTGGTGCTGAGCCACGCCGTGCAGGCCGAGTTGCTGGCCGCTTTGAGTGAGCAGACCGGCAGCAAGATCAACGCCCAGCACCAACCGCGCGAGCAGCGCCGCGTGTGGCTGGAGATGGCCGAGAAAGGCGCGCAGATCGCGCTGGCGCGCCTGCTGTCTGAAGAAGGCAGCCAGCGCGAGCGCACGCGGGCGCTGGTGGACGCACTCGATCTGACGGTGGCCAACCTGGACACCCTGCGCGTCGAGTGCTTCGACATCAGCCACACGGCGGGCGAGGCCACCCAGGCCAGTTGCGTGGTCTACGAGAACCACGGCATGCGCCCGGCCGACTACCGCCGCTACAACATCGAAGGCATCACCGGTGGTGACGACTACGCCGCCATGCGCCAGGTGCTGACCCGCCGCTATGCCAAGGTGGCCGAGGCCCGCACGGCCGCCCAGCAGTCGGGTGAACTGGCCGCCGATTCTTCCGGCGGCAGCGCCAACGCCTTGCTGCCCAAGGCCCTGCGCCTGCCCGACCTGGTGCTGGTAGACGGCGGCCGAGGGCAGGTGTCGATGGCACGCGAGGTGTTTGCATCGCTGGGCCTGGACCTGTCGCTGATCGTGGGCGTGGAAAAGGGCGAAGGCCGCAAGGTGGGCCTGGAAGAGCTGGTGTTTGCCGATGGTCGCGAGAAGGTTTACCTCGGCCATGATTCAGCGGCGCTGATGCTGGTGGCGCAAATCCGCGACGAGGCCCACCGCTTTGCCATCACCGGCATGCGTGCCAAGCGGGCCAGCGTGCGCACCGGTGGCAGCAAGCTCGAAGACATTGCCGGTGTCGGCCCCAAGAAGCGGGCGCGGCTGCTGCAGCGCTTTGGTGGCATTCGCGGTGTGGCATCGGCCAGCGTGGATGAGCTGTGCGGCGTGGACGGCATTTCGCACGAGCTGGCCGAGGAGATCTACCGTGCGCTGCACTGACCCCGGCTTCTGCCCTCAATCCCCCACGAGCCCCCGCTGGCGTGCTGCGCTGCCGTTGCTGGCCGCCCTGGCCTGCGCCGGTTGTGGGCAACCGGCCAACCGTGCGCCGGTGGAAACTCGCCCGCCTGCAGCCGGAAGCGGTGTGCCCGAGGTCATGCCAAGCCCGGCGCCCGGTCCGGCGGTGGCACCGGCCAAACCAGACGCTGTGCCGGCCTGGCGCCCCACCCGGCACTGGGACGACTACCGCCGCCAGGCCGCCGAGCGGCTGGTGGCGCTCAATGCCGGCAGTACCTATGCCGGCCCGGTACCCGAGCCGCTGCTGGCCATCCCGGTGCTCGAAGTCGAGCTCAACGGCGACGGCAGCGTGCGCCGCGTCCAGGTGCTGCGCAAGCCCACCCAGGCCGTGGACACGGTGCAGTTGGCGATCGACGCCGTGCAGCGCGCCGCGCCCTTTGGCCCGGTGGCCCACCTGCCCCGGCCGTGGAAGTTCAGCGAGACCTTCCTGTTCGATGATCAGCGGCGCTTCAAGCCACGCAGCCTGGACGATTGACGGCCGGTAGCGACAAGCTGGTGGCGACAAGCGGCCCGTCCTGCACAATGCGCGGATGTTCCTCACGCTGCCGACACTGCTGACCTGGGCGCGCATTGTCGCCATCCCGCTGATCGTCGGTGTGTTCTACCTGCCCTGGGACGCAGCGACCCGCAACCTGGTGGCCACGGTCATGTTCGTGGTGTTTGCGCTCACCGACTGGGCCGATGGCTGGCTGGCACGCAAGCTCAACCAGACTTCGGCCTTCGGTGCCTTTCTCGACCCGGTGGCCGACAAGTTTCTGGTCTGTGCGGCGTTGCTGGTGCTGGTCAAGCTCGATCGCGTGGACGTGCTCGTCGCCCTGGTCATCATCGGCCGCGAGATCGCCATTTCTTCCCTGCGTGAATGGATGGCCCAGATCGGCGCGTCGCGCAGCGTGGCGGTGCACATGCTGGGCAAACTCAAGACGGCCACTCAGATGACGGCCATCCCCTTCTTGTTGTACGACGGTGCGCTGTTCGGCTTTGTCGACACGCGCATCTGGGGCACGGTACTGATCATCGTGGCCTGCGTGCTGACCATCTGGTCGATGGTGTATTACCTGCAGCGTGCCTTGCCCGAGATTCGGGCCAAGGC
>JANOAQ010000033.1:0-2856 GCA_031411195.1 Burkholderiaceae bacterium
TGATGTCGATCGACAGCACCAGCGTATTGCCCGGCGTGGCCGGGTGGCTCTTGAGGCGGCGCACGGCGCGGCCGCCGGCCGAGGTTTCTACCTCTTCGAAGCCGGTGGTGCCGTGCAGTTCTTGCTCGTAGCGCTGCTCCAGGCCCAGCTTGCCGATGACGTCGGTTCCGCGGTAGTTGGCCAGTACATCGTCGTCCCACTCCTGCATCGCCTTCTTTTCGGCGGTGTTGATGCGGCCGATGTAGCCGATCAAATGGCTGCCCACTTCGCCGGCCGGGTAGCTGCGAAACAGCCGCGCCCGCACGTCCACACCGGGGAAGCGGAAGCGCTGCGCCATGAAGCGCGCCACCTCTTCATCGTTCAGCTTGGTGCGGATGGGCAGCGACTCGAAGCGCTTGCTCTCTTCCTGCAGGCGCTTGAAACGGCGGCGGTCACGCGGTTCGATGGTGAGCACCTGGGCCAGCGCATCGATCACTTCGTCGGCGCTGGCCTTCAGCCGCGAGGGTGTGATTTCAAGCGTGTAGGCCGAGTAGTTGGTGGCCAGCACGACGCCGTTGCGGTCGACAATCAGCCCGCGGTTGGGCACCACCGGCACCACCGCGATGCGGTTGGCCTCGGCCTGCTCGGCCAGGTCTTCGTGGCGCACCACCTGCAGCACCACCAGGCGCGCCACCAGCAGGCCGAAACACAGCAGCACGAAGAACGCGGCGGCGAGCAGCCGGGTATTGAACCGGTCGAGCTCGCGCCCCAGATCGCGGATTTCGGTCATGCCAGCGCCGCGAAAGACAAGAAGTCCGCAACGGATTTCCCGCCTGCCCGCCCAAGCGGCCGACGTGGAGCCGGCTTTGCCGGACCACTGGCGGCGCCCCCCTTGGGCGACTGAGGCCGGACACAAACGGCGCGACGTTTGTGCCTGCCGAAGGGCAGGGCCTCTGGCCCTGCGCGGCCTGCAAGGACGCCAAAGGCGCTACGGGGGGGGGTCATAACGGCCGATTCTCGTCCGGATCGGGGGCGCGGCGTTGCGGCGCCAGCAACATCACCACCACCACTGGCCACAGCAGTGCTTCGAACACCGGTGCCAGCATCAGCCACCAACTGGGAAACATGCCGCCTGCAATCAGCCGCGCCAGCAGTGATGCAGCGTGGGCTGCAAAGAACACCGGCAGCACGTGCAGGGCCTGCTCGATCAGGCCGAACCAGAGCACCCGGCGGTGCACGGTGATGGCCAGGTAGCTGAGCAAGGTGTAGGCCAGGGCATGCTGGCCCAGCACGGCGCCCTGGTGCACGTCCATCACCAGGCCGAAGACGAAGGCCCAGCCCACCCCGACGCGGCGCGGTTGGTGCACGTTCCAGAACACCAGCACCAGGGCCAGCAGATCGGGCGAGGCCGGGTGGCGGCCGGTGGGCAGCATCTCCAGCAGCATCGCCCCCAGCAGGGTGAAGCCGATGAAGAAGGGGTTGACCGGCAGCAGCAGCTGATCCGACCCTCTGGGCATGATCATCGTGTCAGCTCCTGCCCGCTGGCAGCCACGCCCGGGCGGCCGACGGCGCTGGCCCGTGCGGCGGCTTTTTCGGCGGCCTTGGTAGCCGCCTTGTCCATCACTGGCGGCTCGGGGCGCGGCGGCATCTGGGCGGTCAGGGGTTCGAGCACCAGCAGATGGCGCAGGTTGTCCATGGGCGCGCTCGGCGTGAGCACGATGCGGGCAAAGCCGGCGTCGGCACGGCGGTCGACCCGCGCCACCTTGGCCACCGGCAGGCCGGGCGGGTAGACACCGTCCACGCCGCTGGTGGTCAGCACATCACCGACCTGCACGTCGGCATTGCCGGCCATGAAACGCAGCTCCATGGCGCTGCCGCCTTCGGCACCGCCAAAGGCCGCACCGCGCTGTTGACTGCGGTTGTTCAGCACCGGGATGGCCGCGTCGCGGTCGATCAGCAAGGTGATGACCGCGCTCAGCGGGTAGACCTCGGTCACCTGGCCCACCACGCCGGCCTCGTTGATGGCCGGCGCGCCCAGCACGATGCCCTGGCGGGCACCCCGGTTGATGAACACCTTGCGCGAGTAGGGGTCGCCTGCCTCGTACAGCAACTCGGCTGCGGTGCTGCGGGTTTGCAGCGCCGGTGCCAGCGCCAGCAAGTCGCGCAGGCGGGTGTTCTCGACGGCCAGTTGCTCGGTGCGGGCAGCCCGCTCGCTCAGCAAGGCGAGCTTGGCGCGTGCGGCTGCTTCGGCCACCTGGGCATCCTTGATGCCCTGCACATAGCTCAAGCCGTTGGCCGCCAGGGCCATCGGCACCTGCAGGCTCTGCTGCAGCGGCAGCAGCGCCGTGGCCAGCGCCGCGCGCAATGGCTGGACAACGCCCCAACGGCTGTCGGCGGCCATCAAGAAGATGGCCAGCGCCGAGAACAGGGCGAGCTTGGTCAGGGCCGACGGGCCCTGGCGAAAGAACGGTGGCGGTGAGCGGTCGATCGTGCCGAGCGTCATGGCGGATCAGCAACGGTGGGGGCTGAAAAATGAAGAAGCCGGCACTGCAAACCAGCTGCCGGCTTCGCCAGGGGCACGGCGCTTTACTCGGAGGTGAAGATCGAGCCCAGCCGCTCCATGCGCTCCAGTGCCATGCCGCAGCCGCGCACCACGCAGGTCAGCGGGTCTTCGGCCACCAGCACCGGCAGGCCGGTTTCTTCGGCCAGCAGGCGGTCCAGGTCGCGCAGCAGGGCACCGCCGCCAGTCAGCATCATGCCGCGCTCGGCGATGTCGGCGCCCAGCTCAGGCGGGGTTTGCTCCAGCGCGTTCTTCACGGCTGACACGATCTGGTTGAGCGGGTCGGTCAGGGCTTCGAGGATCTCGTTGCTGCTGAT
>JANOAQ010000034.1:0-3043 GCA_031411195.1 Burkholderiaceae bacterium
GAGCACCAGGGTGAAATCACGCCGGTGTGCAGCCGAGATGCGGCCCACCGGCCAGACGCGGGTGATGTCGGTGGTGCCCCCCAGGTACTGGCCGCCTGAATCGATCAGCAGCAGGCCGTCGCCTTCCAGCCAGGCATAGGACCCGGGCGTGGCACGGTAGTGCGGCTGGGCCCCGTTGGCGTTGTAGCCGGCAATGGTAGGAAAACTCAGGCCCACGAAGCCGGGGCGCCTGGCGCGCTCGGCCGACAGCTTCTCGTCGATGGTGAGCTCGCTGATGCGCTCGCCCCGGGCCTGCGCGGCCTCGAACCAGGCGTAGAAGTGGCACATTGCCGCGCCGTCCTGGGCCATGGCCTCGCGGATGTGCGCCACTTCGGCCGCGCTCTTGCGGCTCTTGAACAAGGTGCTGGGGTTGATGGCTTCGACCACCGCCACGCCCGCCGGCACCTGCTGTCGAAAGCCCAGCGTGATGCGGCGCGGATCGACCAGCACCGTGCTGCCGCTGGCCAGGCAGGCCAAGGCTGGCGCCGCCTGCGCATAGTCGGCCAGCGTGAAGCCATCGGCGGCCAGTTGTTCAACCAGGGCCGGTGGCACCTTGCCGGCACCGACGAACAAGGTGGCCTGGTCCGCGCTGATCAGCAGGTGGGCCAGGAAGACGGGGTTGTAGTCGACGTCGGCGCCGCGCAGGTTGGTGAGCCAGGCGATGTCGTCCACGGTGGATACGAAGTGGTGGCTGGCAGCGTGGCGCAGCATGGCCTCGCGCACCCGGGCCAGGCGCTGGCTGCGCGGCTCGGTGGCCTGCGGGGCTTCGTGCGCATAGACAACGGCGGCGGGCAAGGCCGGGCGGTCGGGCCAGGCGCCTGCCAGCACGTCGGCATCGGTGGCCAGCAGCAAGCCGGCAGCGTCCAAAGCCAGTTTCAGCTGCTGCGCGGCGGCCAGGCCCAGCACCTGGCCATCTACCCGCACGGTGCCCCCGCGCGGGGTGCGCTCGGTGATCCACTGGATGTGGTGGGTGGCCGCGCCGGTGGGGATCTTCACCAAGTCGATACCGCTGCCCAGCAACTGCGCCTCGGCCTGCTGCCAATAACGACCGTCAGCGAACAGCGCCGCCGCATCGGCAGTGACCACCAGGGTGCCCATGGACCCGGTGAAGCCCGAGAGCCATTCGCGGCCCTGCCAATGGTCGGGCAGGTACTCCGAGAGGTGCGGGTCGGCGCTGGGCACCAGCAAGGTGTGGGCGCCGTGGCCGGCCAGGGATCGGCGCACTTGCTCGATGCGGCTGCGCACGGGGTTGACTCGGGTGTCCATGGTGAGGCTCCGGCTTTGGCACTCGGGCCGGCGGGTGAGCCGGTCCCAGCACCGAGGATGTTCGGGTGGGTGTTTGCACAAACAGGTGCGCGATTCTAGGAGCGTGGGCGGCAGAAGGCGTCGAAGCGAAACTCGCGAAAACCGAGTACCGCTGGGGAGCACCGACAAGCCCAGGGCTTGCCCCCTGGGCGCAGGAGGTGATACCCGGCGGTGCCGGTTTCTCGCGCGTTGCAGCCGACGACGTTCTGCCGCCCACGCTCCTAAGAGGCCACCCCGGCTTGCGTGGGATGGGTTCATCCTGGGCCCATCCTGGGCTCTTCCTGGGATCAGGCGGGTCTTTGCCGGGCTCACCCCAGGGTGCCTGGGAGGGTGGCCGCTACAATGCACACCGTCAGGGCGCCACCAGTCACGCCCTCGCAGTCGACTCTCGACCTTTCGCATCGACCCGTCCGCCTCCCCGACTGGGGCCCTTGGCAACAAGCGGCTGCAGGCAGACCGCGATACGCCCCACCCACAACCGGGGCGCCCAAAACCCCATGAAATTCACCGATCTCGGCTTGTCCGAGCCGCTGTTGCGCGCCATTGCCGATCAAGGCTACGACACCCCCACGCCGATCCAGGCGCAGGCCATTCCGGTGGTGCTGCAAGGCGGCGACCTGATGGGCGGCGCACAGACAGGCACCGGCAAGACCGCCGGCTTCACCCTGCCGATGCTGCAACGTCTGGCATCCGAGCCGTCCAAGAAAGACGCCAAGGGCCGCGTCTGCATCCGCGCGCTGATCCTCACCCCCACCCGCGAGCTGGCTGCGCAGGTGGAAGAAAGCGTGCGCACCTACGGCAAGTACCTCAAGCTGACCAGCATGGTGATGTTCGGCGGCGTCGGCATGCAGCCACAGATCAACGCGCTGCGCCGCGGCGTGGACATCCTGGTGGCCACGCCCGGCCGCCTGCTCGACCACCACCAGCAAGGCACGCTGGATCTGAGCCACGTGCAGATCTTCGTGCTCGACGAAGCCGACCGCATGCTCGACATGGGCTTCATCCACGACATCAAGAAGGTGCTGAATTACCTGCCGGCCAAGAAGCAGAGCCTGCTGTTCTCGGCCACTTTTTCGGACGAGATCAAGACCCTGGCCGACCGCTTGCTGAACAACCCCGGCCTGATCGAAGTGGCGCGCCGCAACCAGACGGCCGAAACCATCGCCCAGAAGGTGCACCCGGTGGGCCGCGAGAAGAAAAAGGCGCTGCTGTCGCACCTGATCAAGTCGGGCAACTGGCACCAGGTGCTGGTGTTCACGCGCATGAAGCACGGCGCCAACCGGCTGGCCGAGTTCTTGAACGACGAAGGCATCACCGCGATGGCCATCCACGGCAACAAGAGCCAGGGTGCGCGCACCAAGGCGTTGGCCGACTTCAAGACCAATGACCTGCAGGTGCTGGTGGCCACCGACATCGCGGCGCGCGGCATCGACATCGACATGCTGCCGCACGTCGTGAACTTCGAGCTGCCGAACGTGGCCGAGGACTATGTGCACCGCATTGGCCGCACCGGCCGCGCCGGCGCCACCGGCGAGGCGATCAGCCTGGTCTGCGTGGACGAGGACATCTTCCTGCGCGACATCGAGCGCCTCATCAAGCGCAGCATCCCCAGCGAGATCATCCCCGGCTTCGAGCCGCCCAGCACCGAGAAGGCCGAGCCCATCGTGCTGGGCCGCATGACCATCGGCGTGGGTGGCAC
>JANOAQ010000035.1:0-8706 GCA_031411195.1 Burkholderiaceae bacterium
GCGCCGGCGGCATCAGCAATGCCTTCCCCGAACTGGTGGACGGCGCCGGCCGGGGCGCCACGTTTGACCTGCGCCGTGTGCCGCTTGAAGAGTCGGGCCTGGCGCCCAAGGAGATCTGGTGCAACGAAAGCCAGGAGCGCTACACCCTGGCCATCGACCCCGACCTGATGCCGCTGTTCGAGCAGATGTGCGCGCGTGAGCGCTGCCCGCATGCCGTTGTCGGTGTGGCCACCGATGCGCCGGCCCTGGTGCTGGAAGACGGCCCTGGTGGCGAGCGTGTGATCGACATGCCCATGCAGGTGCTGCTGGGCAAGCCGCCCAAGATGCTGCGCGACGTGGCCAGGGTGCAGCGCACCGAAAAGCCGCTCGACCTGACCGGTGTGAAGCTGGCCGACGTGGCGTTCAGCGTGCTGCGCCACCCCACGGTGGCCAGCAAGCGCTTCTTGATCACCATCGGCGACCGCACGGTCGGCGGCTTGAGCCACCGCGACCCGATGGTCGGCCCCTGGCAGGTGCCGGTGGCCGATTGCGCGGTGACGCTGGCCGACTTTGCCGGCTTTCGCGGCGAGGCCATGAGCCTGGGCGAGCGCACGCCATTGGCTGCGCTGGACGCCCCCGCCAGCGGCCGCATGGCCGTGGGCGAGGCCGTCACCAACCTGCTGGCGGCACCCATCGAGCTGTCGCGCATCAAGCTGTCCGCCAACTGGATGGCCGCCTGCGGCGAGCCCGGCGAAGACGCGGCGCTGTACGACACGGTCAAGGCGGTGGGCATGGACATCTGCCCGGCGCTAGGCATCGGCATTCCGGTGGGCAAGGACAGCCTGTCGATGCGCACCAAATGGCGCGATGGGGCGGTCGACAAGCAGGTCACTGCCCCCGTCAGCCTGGTCATCACCGCCTTTGCCACGCTGGCCGATGTGCGGGGCACGCTCACACCGCAACTGCAGCCCGGCGACACCGCGCTCATCCTGGTCGATCTGGGCCAGGGCCAGCAGCGCATGGCCGGCAGCATGCTGGCCCAGGTGATCGGCCAGTTCGGCGACGTGTGCCCCGATGTGGACGACCCGGCCCGACTGTTGGCCCTGGTGGCCGCCATCAACCAGTTGCGCCGCGAGGGCCGCTTGCTGGCCTACCACGACCGCAGCGACGGCGGCCTGTGGGCAGCGGCTTGCGAGATGGCCTTTGCCGGCCAATTGGGCCTGAGCCTGAATGTCGATCTGCTGGTCACCGAAGGCGACGGCATCAGCGACAGCCGCGCCGAGGTGGGCGATTCGAAGAACTGGGCCGGCCAGGTCGGCGAGCGCCGCAACGAGTTGACGCTCAAGGCCTTGTTCAATGAAGAGCTGGGCGTGCTGATCCAGGTGCCACGCGCCGAGCGCGATGCGGTGATCGGCGTGCTGCGCCTGCATGGCCTGTCGCGCCACAGCCATGTGGTCGGCACCACCAACGACCGGGGTGTGGTCGAGGTGTGGCGCGATGCCAAGGTGCAGTTCAGCGCCAGCCTGCGCGATCTGCAGCAGGCCTGGGACGGCGTGAGCTGGCGCATTGCCCAATTGCGCGACAACCCGGCCTGCGCCGACAGCGAGCACGCGGCCGCCGGCCAGCCCGGCGACCCCGGCCTGCATCTGAACCTGAGCTTCGACGCCACCGAAGACGTGGCCGCGCCCTTCTTGAACCTGGCACGCCCCAAGGTGGCCATCCTGCGCGAGCAGGGCGTCAACTCGCATGTCGAGATGAGCTACGCCATGGCCCAGGCCGGCTTCGACACCTTCGACGTGCACATGAGCGATCTGCAAACTGGTGGCGCCCGGCTGGACCAGTTTCAGGCCCTGGTGGCCTGCGGCGGCTTCAGCTATGGCGACACCCTCGGCGCGGGTGAAGGCTGGGCGCGGTCCATCCTGTTCAACCCGGCGCTGGTTGAGCAGTTTGCGGCCTTCTTCCAGCGGCAGGGCACCCTGGCCCTGGGCGTGTGCAACGGCTGCCAGATGCTGGCCGCGCTGGCGCCCATCATCCCCGGCACTGCAGCATGGCCCCGCTTTACCCGCAACAAGAGCGAGCAGTTCGAAGCCCGCCTGAGTCTGGTCGAAGTGCTGGACAGCCCGTCGGTGTTCTTCCAGGGCATGGCTGGCAGCCGCCTGCCCATTGCGGTGGCGCATGGCGAAGGCTTCGCCGATTTCTCGCAACGCGGTGATGCAGCGCAGGTGCTGGGCGCGATGCGCTTTGTCGACCACCACGGCCAGGCCACCGAGGCCTACCCCTTCAACCCCAATGGCAGCCCGGGCGGGCTGACGGCGGTGACCACCGCCGACGGCCGCATCACCGCGTTGCTGCCCCATCCTGAGCGGGTGTTCCGAAATGTGCAAATGAGGTTTGCCGCCGGCGGTGATGAGTCGGCACGCAGCCCCTGGATGCGCATGTTTGCCAACGCCCGGCGGGTGTTGGGCTGACGGGCGGGTATGACCGTGCCACGGGGCCCCGGTCAAACTGGCGGCTGAACGGGGGGCATTTCAAGCCTTGAGCGGGGTCGCGGCGGCTGGACACTGCGTTGGCCTGGATCTACCGGAGGATCAGCCATGCTTGGATTGGTGTTCACCGAGTTCGTCGAACTCGTCGAGGAAAAGTTTTCACCCGAAGTGGCCGATGCCGTGCTGACCGAGGTGGCGCCCGCCAATGGCGGCGCCTACACGGCGGTGGGCTACTACCCGCATGAAGAGATGGTGGGCATGGTGGTGGCGCTGTCGGGTAAAACTGGCGTGCCGGTGCCTGACCTCATCAAGGGCTTCGGTGGCCACCTGCTGTGCCGTTTTGCCCAGGCCCACGCGCCGATGTTTGCGCGGCACGACAACTTCTTCGACTTCGTCGCCTCCATCGATGGCGAGATCCATGTCGAAGTACGCAAGCTCTACGAGCAGGCCGCGCTGCCACGCTTCACGGTGGTCTCGCGCGATGCGACCGTGATGCAGATGCTCTACCAGTCGCCGCGGGCCCTGGAGCTGCTCGCGCTGGGCCTGCTGGAAGGCGCTGCCGCGCACTACGGTGAATCGGTCGACATCAGCCACGCCGCCTACGATGGGCCGCAGGGAGCGGGTGTGATGTTCACGCTGGCGCGGCGCAACGCAGCGCCTGAACACAGGTCTTGATGCCAGGACCGTGACCACAAGCGACGTGCCCCCCGACCCTCAGCAGGCCGCCCTGGCGCTGTTGCAGCGGCGGTTTGACCGTGAGCGCCTGGCCCGCAAGGCTGCCGAAGGCCTGCTCAACGACAAGAGCCGTGCGTTGTGGGCAGCCATGCAAGTGGCCAAGGATGCCGAACGGCGCCTGCAGCTGGCCCTGTGGGCCACCGGCGAAGGTATCTGGGAATGGAACGTCACCAGCGGCATGGTGCAGATTTCGCACCTCGCGCTGGCCGGACAGACTGTGCCAATCAAGCCCCTCACCCTGATCGGCTTGCTGCAGCGCATCCACCCGGCCGACCAGGCTGCAGTGCAGGCCGCGATGGACCAGCACCTGGCTGGGGTGGTCGATCACGTGGAGCAAGACTTTCGGTGGCTGGTGGGCGCGCAGTGGCGGTGGTTGCGGGTGCGTGGCCGTGCACTGGACAACAGCGGTGCAGGCCAGCCCCAGATGGTGACGGGCACCATCAATGACGTGTCGGACCACCACGAAGCCCAGCGGCTGCGCCAACTGATGGCCCATGCCTTTGCCAGCACCCTGGATGCCTTGGTCGTGGTGGATGTGCAGTGGCGGGCGGTACAGGCGAACGCGTCATTCGTCGAACTGCTGGGCCTGCAGGCGCAGGTTGTCGAGGGCTTGGCACTGCAGGCCTGCCTGCAGTTCGAGCCGTTGCTGGCCGCCCCCAAGCCCTGGCGTGGCGAGGCCCGCGCGGCCGTGGCTGGCCGCGATCTGATCCTGACGGTGTCGATTTCGCGGGTGGATGGCCCGGGCGATGGCCAGCCCCAGTTTTTGGTGGCACTGCACGACATCACCGAGCGCCGGCAGGCCGAACAAGCCCTGGAGCACATGGCGCTGTTCGACAACCTGACCGGCCTGGCCAACCGGGCCGCCATCAACCAGCACCTGAGCCAGCGCGTGAGCCGGCTGAACGGACCGAACTTCACGGTGATGTTCGTGGACCTGGACGGCTTCAAGGCGGTGAACGACAACTTTGGCCACCGCGCGGGCGATGGCCTGCTGCAACAAGCCGCCGAGCGCTTGAAAACGGTGCTGCCGCTGGCCTTCATCGGGCGCTGGGGCGGTGATGAATTTGTGCTGGTGTTGGCCGACGGCGGCGACGATTACCTGCTGCGCGAAAGCGCCCAGTTGATCATCGCTTCCTTGGGCCAGCCCTTCCTGGTGGATGGCCACCGCCTGTCGGTGACGCCCAGCATCGGCGCGGTCAACCACCCTGAACATGGGCAGGATGCAGCGCTGTTGCTGCGCCGTGCCGACGCCGCGATGTATGCCGCCAAGGCCATGGGCCGCAACTGCCTGGTGGTGTACACGCCGTCGCTGGACGACGGGGTCGAGCGGCGCAGCCGCCTGCAAAGCCTGGTTCGTGCCGACGCCGAGCGCAATGCCTTTCATTTTCTGGTGCAACCCAAGGTCGACATCACCCGGCGCAGCCTGGGTGCCGAGCTGCTGATGCGCTGGACGACCGAAGAGTTCGGCCCGGTGTCGCCGGCCGAATTCATCCCGATTGCCGAGCAGATCGGCCTGATGCCCTTGATGGGGCGCCAAGCCCTGCTGGCCGCCGCGCGCATCGCGCAAGAGGCCCGGCTCCAGGGCTCGACGGCCCTGGTCTCGGTCAACCTGAGCCCCCGGCAACTGCTGCGGCCCGATCTGGAGCGCACGGTGATGCAGGCCTGCGAGCGCCACGGCGTGGCGCCCGGCAGCATCGAGCTGGAGTTGACCGAGTCGGCGCTGGTCACCGATGTGGCCCATGTGGAAAAGCTGCTGGGGCGCCTGCGAAAGCATGGCTTCTGCCTGTCGCTGGACGACTTCGGCACGGGCTATTCGTCGCTCAGCCACCTGCGGAACCTGCCGTTTCACAAAGTCAAGATCGACCGCAGCTTCGTGATGGACCTGGAGCGCTCGGCCAAGTCGCAGGTGATGCTCGACGGACTGGTGCAACTGTGCACCAAGCTGGGCTTGGCCACCGTCGCCGAAGGTGTCGAGACCGAAGGCCAGTTCAATCTGCTGTGTGCGATGGGCGTGACCGAATTCCAGGGCTATCTGTTTGCCCGCCCGCAATGGCATGAGCAGTGGCTGGCCAGCCTGCGCCATCAGCCCTTGGCTGCCAGCTCAGATTGACGGGGCCAGCCCGGCCAGCAACTCGTAGCTGTGCAGTCGCGCTGCGTGGCTGTGGATGGCGCCGGCCACGATCAGCTCGTTGGCGCCGGTCTGGTCGATGATGGTCTTGAGCTGGCGCTGCACCGTGGGGGGGCTGCCCACGGCAGCGGCCGTCAGCATGCGTTGCACGCCGGCCTTTTCACGCGGGTTCCAAAGGGTGTCCATCACTGCCGGGTCGATCGGCCGGGGCAGGGGGCCGCGCACGCCGCGCTGCATGCCCAGAAAGCGCTGCTGAATCGAGGTGAACAGCCCGGCGGCTTCGTCGTCACTGTCGGCTGCCACCACGTTGACGCCCACCATGGCGTAAGGCTTGGGCCAGGCTGCGGATGGGCGGTAGGTGTGGCGGTAGATTTCCAGTGCCTGCATCAGCATCTCGGGTGCAAAGTGGGATGCAAACGCAAAGGGCATGCCCAGGTAGGCGGCCAGTTGGGCGCTGTAGGTGCTGCTGCCCAGCAGCCAGATCGGCACATGCGTGCCCATGCCGGGGATGGCGCGCACGGCCTGGCCCGGTTGGCCATCGGCCAGGTAAGCCTGCAACTCCATCACGTCTTGCGGAAAGGCGTCTTCGTCGCGCACCAGGTTCTGGCGCAGTGCGCGCGCAGTCATCTGGTCGGTGCCGGGCGCGCGGCCCAGGCCCAGGTCGATTCGGCCGGGGTAGAGCGTGGCCAGGGTGCCGAACTGCTCGGCGATCACCAGCGGCGCGTGGTTGGGCAGCATCACCCCGCCCGAGCCGACGCGGATGGTGGAAGTGCCGCCGGCCACATGGCCCACCAGCACGGCAGTGGCGCTGCAGGCCACGCCGTCCATGTTGTGGTGCTCGGCCAACCAGTAACGCTGGTAGCCCCAGCGTTCGGCGTGCTGGGCCAGATCGAGCGTGTGGCGCAGCGATTCGGCAGCATTGCTGCCTTCCACGATGGGGGCGAGGTCGAGTACGGACAGGGCGGTCATGCCTGGATCATGCCTGCGCCAGGGCTGCCGCGTTGACGCCGGGCCTTGCGCAGTTGCCGCGTTCGCCTGCGCTGGCGCAACGCAAGGGCAACACGGCTGGGGCAAGATGGATGCACCGCCAGCCTCGCTGGCAGCCCACCGGAGATGCCCATGCCCTTGCTTGACCACCCCGTGCGCCGTACCGCCGGGATCACCGCCGGGATCACCGCGATGTGTCTGGCCGCTTTGCTGGCCACCGCCTGTCAGGCGCAAGGTGCATCCGCAGGGCGCATAGGCAGTGCCGGCGGGGGCGCCGAGGCCGCGCTGCGCGCACGCCTGGACGCCGAGCTCGGCGACGCCCGTTGCACCGACGATGCCCAATGCCGCACCGTCGCCGTGGGCGTCAAGGCGTGTGGCGGCCCTCAGGGCTGGGTGGCGTGGTCAACCGCAGTCAGCAAGGCCGACACGCTGATGGCCCTGACCACCGAACTGGCCGATCGCCAACGGGTGCGCAACGAGGTGGCCGGTGCCGTGTCAGACTGCAGTGTGGTGCCCGATCCGGGCGCCCGGTGTGTGGCCCAGCGGTGTACGCTGCGCAGCCCCGACCTGCCGGTGATGCGCCCCGGCAACACGCGCTGACCCGCTGACCCGCAAGACCCGTCCATTCGACACCGCACATGTTGCCGACTCCTTCAATCGCCAATCTCGAAACCCTCGAAACCCTCGACACCCCTGCCGGCCTGCCGGTGCGCCGTCTGCTGGTCGATCTGGAAACACCGCTGCCACGCCACTGGAACGGCGGCTGTGCCTTTCGCACCGCGTTTTTCAATGCGCTGTCGATGAGTTTTCCGGCGGGCGAACAGTTCTTCATCGATTCGGTGCGCTCAGGCCTGGCCAAGTTGCCTGAAGACCAGCGTGTGCGCTTCGATGTCGAAGTGCGCGGCTTCATCGGGCAAGAGGCCACCCATCGGCGCATCCACGCCCTGTTCAACGGCCACCTGGCCAAGCAAGGCCTGGTCAACCATTGGGAGCCACGCATCCAACGCCGCCTGCGCCGGCTCGAAGGTGTGGACGTGCGCGGCTGGCTGGCCATCACCGCCGCCACCGAACACTTCACCGCCATCCTGGCCGAATACCTGCTGGCCAACGCGGCGCCCCTGGCCGGTGCCGAACCGCGCCTGGCCACGTTGTGGTTGTGGCATGCCAGCGAAGAGAGCGAGCACCGCAGCACCGCCTTCGACCTGTACCGCGCCCTGGGTGGCAACGAGCTGTGGCGCAAGCGCCTGTTTCGCATCGTCACCTGGCACTTCTGCACCGATGTGCTGCGCCAGACGGCCAACAACCTGTGGCACGACGGCACGCTGTGGCAGCGCAGCACCTGGGTGGCGGGCTGGAAGTTCTTGTTCGCCAAGGGCGGCGTGGTGCCCAGCACCCGCGCCGCCTGGAAGGCCTATCTGCATGTCGACTTTCACCCCAGCCAGGGCGACGACGAACTGTCGCGCGCCTGGCTGACCGGGCACCAGGCCGACTACCGGCTGGTGGCGCTTTCGCAGGCCGCGGCGATCACCTTCACACCGTGACGGGCGTAGACATCATGCGCGCGCTGGTTGCACACATTGGCCAGGTAGCTCAGCGCATCGTCGGGGTAAGGCGCGGGTGGCTTGCAGCGCGGCAATCGCATCGCAGCGCAAGGGGTTGAGCGCGCCGGCCGGCGGGGCCTCCTCGGGGGCAGGCGTGGAGCGGCGTGGAGGCGGGCATCAGCGGTTCAACAGTCGCACGGCGGCGCCGTCGATGCTGGCCTTCAGCTCGGCATAACTGCGGTTGACGGGGTACTGCGGAAACTGCGCCACGATGCTCTCGGGCGGGTGGATGAAAAAGCCCGCGTCGGCCGCGCCCAGCATGCCGGTGTCGTTGTAGCTGTCGCCGGCGGCAATAACATGGAAGTTCAGGCCCTTGAGCGCATTGACGGCATGCGCTTTCTGGTTGGGCTGGCGCAGCTTGTAGTCGGCGACGAAGCCATCGGCGTCGATCTCGAGCTTGTGGCAGAACAGGGTGGGGCGGCCCAGTTGCCGCATCATCGGGTCGGCAAACTCGTAGAAGGTGTCCGACAGGATGATGACCTGAAAGCGCGAGCGCAGTTCGTCGAGAAAATCCTTCGCCCCTTCCATCGGCGCCATGCCACCGATCACTGCCTGGATGTCGGCCAGCTTCAGGCCGTGCTGGCGCAGCAGGCCCAGGCGCCAGCGCATCAGCTTGTCGTAGTCGGGCTCGTCTCGGGTGGTGCGCCGGAACTCAGCGATGCCCGTGCGTTCGGCAAAGGCGATCCAGATCTCGGGGATCAGCACGCCTTCCAGATCGAGGCAGACAACTTGCATGGGCTTGGGCTCCGGTAGGCGAGTGGTTTGTTGCGGCGCGGCATCCTAACCGAGA
>JANOAQ010000036.1:0-2168 GCA_031411195.1 Burkholderiaceae bacterium
GTGCTGCAACACGGCCGCCAGGCGCTCCAGGCCCATGCCGGTGTCCACGCTGGGCTTGGGCAGCGGGTGCATCACACCGTCTTCGGTGCGGTTGAACTGCATGAAGACGTTGTTCCAGATCTCGATGTAGCGGTCGCCGTCCTCATTGGGGCTGCCTGGGGGGCCGCCGGCCACGTCGGGTCCGTGGTCGTAGAAGATCTCGGTGCAGGGGCCGCAGGGGCCCGTGTCGCCCATCATCCAGAAGTTGTCGGACATGTAGCGCCCGCCCTTGTTGTCGCCGATGCGCACGATGCGCTCGGCGGGCACGCCCACGCCCTTGTTCCAGATGTCGTAGGCCTCGTCGTCTTCGGCATAGACGGTGACCCAGAGCTTGTCCTTGGGCAGCATGAAGCGCTCGGTCAGCAGCTCCCAGGCGTAGCGGATGGCGTCCTGCTTGAAATAGTCGCCGAAGCTGAAGTTGCCCAGCATCTCGAAGAAGGTGTGGTGCCGCGCGGTGTAGCCCACGTTGTCCAGGTCGTTGTGCTTGCCGCCGGCGCGGATGCATTTCTGGCTGGTGGTGGCGCGACTGTAGGGCCGCTTGTCGAAGCCCAGGAACACGTCCTTGAACTGGTTCATCCCCGCGTTGGTGAACAGCAGCGTGGGGTCGTCACCCGGAATCACCGGCGACGAGTCCACGATGGCATGCCCCTTCGACTCGAAGTAGTTCAGGAAGGTGGAACGGATCTCGGCGGCTTTCATGGGCGGGCGGCTGCTCGTTGTACGGTGATCGGGGCGGCGCACGGGCTTGAATCCCGGTGCCTGGGCGAAGCCTCCGATTCTAAGTGGCAGGCTGTCCGGCAGGCGGCAGCACTGCGGGCGCTGTTGTTGGTATCGTCTGTTGCTCGTTGGCGCCCGCGCGCCCGCTCCGTCCACCGCCTGACAAGGAATGAACCGCCATGGCCAGCCACGCCAAGTACGACTGGGAAGACCCGCTCAACCTGAACGCCCAGTTGAGTGAAGACGAACGCGCGGTGCGCGAGGCCGCTCAGGCCTACTGCCAGGAGCGCCTGGCCCCGCGTGTGCTGGAGGCCTTTCGCCACGAGAAGACCGACCGCGCCATCTTCAACGAAATGGGCGAACTGGGCCTGCTGGGCCCCACCATCCCCACCGAATACGGCGGCTCCGGCCTCAATTACGTCTGCTACGGCCTGGTGGCGCGCGAGGTGGAGCGTGTGGATTCGGGCTACCGCAGCATGATGAGCGTGCAGTCCAGCCTGGTGATGGTGCCGATCAACGACTTCGGCACCGAAGCTCAGAAGCAGAAATACCTGCCCAAGCTGGCCCGCGGCGAATGGGTAGGCTGCTTCGGCCTGACCGAGCCCAACCATGGCAGCGACCCCGGCAGCATGGTCACCCGCGCCAAGAAAGTGCCGGGCGGCTACAGCCTGTCGGGCGCCAAGATGTGGATCAGCAACTCGCCCTTTGCCGACGTGTTCGTGGTGTGGGCCAAGGACGACGGCGGCCAGATTCGCGGTTTCATCCTGAACAAGGGCGCCAAGGGCCTGTCGGCACCCACCATCCACAGCAAGGTGGGCTTGCGCGCCAGCATCACCGGCGAGATCGTGATGGACGAGGTGTTCTGCCCCGAGGAAGACGCCTTTCCCGAGGTGCGTGGCCTCAAGGGCCCCTTCACCTGTCTGAACAGCGCGCGCTACGGCATCGCCTGGGGCGCCATGGGCGCGGCCGAAGACTGCTTTGCCCGGGCCCGCCAGTACGTGCTCGACCGCAAGCAGTTTGGTCGCCCGCTGGCCGCCAACCAGTTGATCCAGAAGAAGCTGGCCGACATGCAGACCGAAATCGCCCTGGGCCTGCAAGGCGAGCTGCAGCTGGGCCGCATGAAGGACGCCGGCACCGCCAGCGTCGAAGCCACCAGCATCCTCAAACGCAACAACTGCGGCAAGGCGCTGGACATCGCCCGCCAGGCGCGCGACATGCTGGGCGGCAACGGCATCAGCGACGAATATGGCGTGGTTCGCCACATGGTCAACCTGGAGGTGGTGAACACCTACGAGGGCACGCACGACATCCATGCGCTGATCCTCGGCCGCGCAATCACCGGCATCCAGGCGTTCAGCTGATGTTCCGCCTGCTCGCCGCCTGCGTCCTCGCTCTCAGCGGGTCGCTTGCGG
>JANOAQ010000037.1:0-3519 GCA_031411195.1 Burkholderiaceae bacterium
AGCGCCAGCCTGTCGCTGGTGGCTGGGCGGGATTTGCGGGTGTCGGGCATTTCGGTCACTGGTTCGCAGCCCGCGATGGGCCAGCCCCTTGCCACCGACAACACGGCCCTGGCCGAACGGCTCGACCCCTTCCCGCGCAACAACACGCGGCTGGAAGACGGCGTGCGCGATCCGGTGCGCCTGGTGGCGGCGCAAGGCAGCCTGAGCTTCGATGCGGTGCAGGTGGCCAGCCCGGTGCGCATGGTCGCGGGGCAGGACATCACCGGCCGGGTACTGACAGTGCAGCACCAGGCCGCCGATGAGCTGAGCCTGCTGCAGGCCGGACGAGACGTGCGGCTCACCGCATCCACTGCCGATGCCAGCTACAGCTTCAAGGTACATGGCCCGGGTGATCTGCTGCTCGTGGCCGCACGCGACATCGGCCTGGGCACCTCGGGCGGCATCGGCAGCGTGGGCAACCTGGAAAACGCCGCACTGCCCGAAGGGGGAGCCCAGCTCACCTTGCTGGCCGGTGGCCAGCCCGATGCGACCGTGCTGGCTGGCGCACTGGCGCGCTACCTGCCCGGTGCAGCTTCTGCGGCCCCGCCCGCAGGCGCGCCTGCCGGTGCCGATGGCCCCACCGCCGCCGACACCCTGGCCACCCTGGTGCGGCTGCGGGCCTTCGTGCAGAGCCGGGGGGGACCGTTGGTGGTCGATGCGGTGCAGGCCCAAGCTGCCTTTGCCAATCTGCCGCTGGAGGCCCGCTGGCTGTTCATGCAGGGCGTGCTTTTTGACGAGCTGCGCGCCTCGGGTCGCCGCGCAGCGGCCAGCGCGGGTGCCGAGCGCGAGGCCGCCTATGGGCGTGGCTTTGCCGCGCTGACGGCCCTGTTCCCCGGCACCCGGCAAGCTGGTGACATCCGCATGACGTCCAGCCAGATCAAGACCCAGCAAGGCGGCAGCATCCGCCTGCTGGCGCCCGGTGGCGGCATCAACGCGGGTGAAACCTTCACCGGCGCGGCGGTCAAGCCGGCCAGTGCCATCGGCATCGTCACCGTGGCCGGTGGCTCGGTGGAGATGGCCGTGCAGGGCAGCGTCATCGTCAACCAGTCGCGCGTTTTCACCGTGGGCCAGGGCGATGTGCTGATCTGGGCGTCGCGCGGCGACATCGATGCGGGCCGGGGCGCCAAGACTGTCACAGGCGCGCCACCTCCGTTGTTCAAGATCGACAGCAATGGCAATGTCGTCGTCGACACGTCCGGCTCGTTTGCCGGCAGCGGCATCGCCGTGCTGGATGTGCGCAGCACGCTGGACTTGTTTGCACCTGCCGGTGAGATCAATGCCGGCGATGCGGGCATCCAGTCTGCCGGCAACGCCAACCTGGCCGCACAGCGTTTTGCCGGCACCGATGCCATCGCGATCAAGGGCGACACCTCGGGCGGCGCACCACCGCCTGCGGTCAGCGCCGTTGCCAGCCTGGCCCCGACGGCACCACCGCCCACCACAGCCGCTGCGGCCAGCGGCGACACCGAAGACGACAACCGCAAGAAGCGCCGCCGCCGCAACCTTTTGCTCGACTTCCTCGGCTTCAGCCGGGGTGATTGAACCCATGCCTTCCATGACGATGACCCACCCCACCCGAACCCCGCGTCGCCCGCAGGCCCTGAAAGTGCTGCAGGCCGCGTTGCTGCTCGTGGCCGGCTTGCTGGGCGCCGCCAGCCCTGCCCAGGCCTGGTGGAACGAAGACTGGGGCCAGCGCACGCGCTACGCGCTGGACACCACCGACAAGGGCCAGCCCATCGCCGAAGCCCTGACCGGCGTGCCGCTGGCCATCCGCCTGCACAGCGGCAATTTCGACTTCCTGTCGGCCAAGGCCGATGGCAGCGACCTGCGGGTGCTGGCCGCCGACGACAAGACCGTGCTGCCCCATCGCGTGGAGCGCTTCGACGCCACCAACGAACTGGCAGTGTTGTGGGTGGTGCTGCCCAACCTGGCTCCGGGCAGCGACAAGAACCTGGTGTACGTCTACGCCGGCAACGACAAGTCACCTGCCGTGGCGCCAGCCACCGGCGTAGGCGATGCGGCAGTGAAGCTGGCCGTGGGCTTCAGCGATCCGGGCGCCAAGGGCCTGGACGCCGTGGCCGCACTTCAAGCCAAGGCCCCGGTCACGCCGGAGGCCAATGCCCTGCTGGCCGGTGGCGCCAAACTGACGGGTGCGCCCATGACCTGGGCCGCCGACAACCTGAAGATCGCTGCCGGGGCACCGGCCACACTGTCCTTGTGGGTCAAGACCGAAGCCGGTGCCGCCGGCACCCTGCTGGCCTGGGGCCCGGTCAACGTGGCGCTGGCCGCCGATGGCCAACTCAGCGCGCGGGTGGCCAACACCACCTTGGCCGGCGGCGCGGGCGCCATCGCCAGGATCACCGCTGCCACCTGGACCCATGTGGCCCTGGTGCTCGAAGGCGCCCAGGCCCGCCTGCATGTCAACGGGGTGGAAGTGGCCAAGGGCACGGCCACCACGCCCGAGCTGAGCGGTGAGTTGCGGGTGGGTGCCGACCTGCGCGGCGCCATCGACGAGCTGCAGGTGGCCACTGCCGCCCGCAGCGCCGCCTGGCTGACGATGGTGTCGGCCTCGCAAGGCAGTGACGGC
The DNA here is from genome assembly GCA_031411195.1 of Burkholderiaceae bacterium. Taxonomy (GTDB): domain Bacteria; phylum Pseudomonadota; class Gammaproteobacteria; order Burkholderiales; family Burkholderiaceae_C; genus Pseudaquabacterium. Next base: position 2,627 of record JANOAQ010000037.1, read on the forward strand.
AAGTTGGTGAAGGCCACCCGCGAAGCCGCTGCTGAGGCCGCCGGTGCCCAGCAAGGCTACATGGGCATCCTGGTGAAGAACCTCACCGTCGATGCCTGGGTGGTCATCATCATCCTGGGCATCATGTTCGTGGTGGCGGTGATCGTGATGGTGAGCAAGCTGCGCTACATCCTGCTGGCCGACCGCGACAACCGCCAGTTTCTGGGCCGCTTTCGCCAGGCCAGCACCGACCTGCTGCAACTCGACCAGGGTGCCGCGCATCCGAACTCGTCGCTCTTTCGCCTGTACGCGGCCGGTCAGCGCGAGCTGAAAAAGCGCCGCTGTGGCGAAGCCGGCGCACCACGGCTGTCGGGGGCGTCACTCGACGCGGTCAAAGCCTCGATCGATGCCGACCTGGTGCGCGAATCACACAAGCTCAACGCCCACATCGTGTGGTTGACCATCGCCATCTCGGGCGGCCCCTTCCTCGGCCTGCTGGGCACGGTGGTGGGCGTGATGATCACCTTTGCGGCCATCGCGGCGGCGGGCGACGTCAACGTCAATGCCATCGCGCCGGGCATCGCCGCCGCGCTGCTGGCCACCGTGGCCGGCCTGGCGGTGGCCATCCCGGCGCTGTTTGGCTACAACTACCTGGCTTCGCGCATCAAGAACCTGTCGGCCGACATGCAGATCTTCGTCGACGAGTTCGTCACCCGCGTCGCCGAAGAATTTGGGGCATGAGGTGAGCGCCGAGGTCAAAGGTGATCTGCAGCCGTATGACGACATCAACGTCACGCCCATGCTGGATCTGGCCTATGTGCTGCTGGTGGTGTTCATCATCCTCACCACCGCGTCGGTGCAGGGCGTGAAGGTGGATTCGCCCCTGACGGCGGCAGCGCAGAACCTGGCCCGGC
>JANOAQ010000038.1:0-6473 GCA_031411195.1 Burkholderiaceae bacterium
ACTTTGCCGAGCGCTTTGCCGGCACGCCGTTGAAGAACGTGCGCTTGCACTTCGACGATGGCCAGGCGCAGCCCTTCGACCGCCAGGGCGAGTTCGTCATCACCGCCGGCGGGGTGGAAGGCAGCCTGGTGTATGCCGCATCGGCCCGCCTGCGCGAGGCCGTGGCACGCGAGGGCTGCGCCACTGTGCACCTGGACCTGCTGCCCGGTCGCAGCGTGCCGCAGCTGACTGCCGCGCTGGCCAAGGGCCGGGGCGCACGCTCATTGCCCAACCACTTGAAGGAGCAGGCCGGGCTGGACGGCGTGAAGGCCGCCCTGCTGCGCGAACAGCACAGCGCCGAGGCCCTGGCCGCGCTGGTGGCCCGCCAGCCCGACGTGCTGGCCCGCGCCTTGAAGGCCTGGCCCCTGCGTCTGGGCGCACCGCGCCCGGTGGACGAAGCCATCAGCACTGCCGGCGGGGTGCGCTTCGAGGCGATGAACGCCCACGGCATGCTGCAGGCGCTGCCGGGTGTGTTCTGCGCGGGCGAAATGGTCGATTGGGAGGCCCCCACCGGGGGCTATCTGCTCAGCGCCTGTTTTGCCAGCGGCCGTGTGGCAGGGCAGGGGGTGCTGGCCTGGTGGGGCCAGCGGCAAGGGTGATGGCTTGAAGCTGCCAGCAGCACGCCACTGACTGCGGTGGTCAGGCCAACGGCCGCCAACACGCGGCAGACCTGGGCATGGCCAGTGCTGGTTCGCGAACGTACAGACGGTGCGCGCTCGCCCGGCTATAAGCACTTTTTGCTTCAGCCAGACACCCGGGCAAACCGAATGAGCACCGACTTGTGAATCCGCCCGCCCAACCACGTGAGCGGAGCTTGACCGAAGACTCGGCCGCCGTGCGGGCAACCCCGGTTACCAGCGAAGCAGACAACACCAAGCGGCCGGCGGCAACGCCGCAGCCAGCCGCACCGGCGCAACCAGCAGACCCGCCACCAAAAGCTGGCGAATCAGCACCTGTAGCCGGCAAACCAGAGGAAGACAAGCCAGCCCCGCGCAGTTTGCGCAGCTGGCTGCTGATCGCGCTGGCCATCGTGCTGGTACTGGCCGCAGTGCTTTACTTGCTTCGCAACATGCTGCTGGGCACGCCTACGCCGGTTTTCGCGGCTGTGCAGGCCGAGCTGGTGCAAACCGTGGTGGCCAGTGGTCGGGTGGTCTCGCCGCAGCGCGTCACGGTGGCGATGCAAGGCTCGGGCCGGGTGCTGCGGGTGGCGGTGGCGCAAGGCCAGGCCGTGGAGCGTGGGCAATTGCTGATCGAACTGGACAACAGCGACGCACGGGCCTCTCTGGCCCAGGCCAGCGCTGCCGTGGCCCAGGCCCAGGCCCGCGTGCGCCAGTTGCGCGAGCTGAGCCAACCCCTGGCGACCCAGGCGCTGGCACAGGCCCAGGCCACCGCGCTGCAAACCCGCAAGGTGCTGCTGCGCAACCGCGACCTGGTGGCGCAGGGTTTCATCAGTCAAGCGGCACTGGACGACGCGCAGCGCGCCGCCGACATTGCCAGCAGCCAGGTGGCTGGCGCCCAGGCACAGGCACAGACCAACACCCCCACCGGCAGCGACACGGCGCTGGCCCAGGCCGCGCTGGCGCAGGCACTGGCGGGGCAGCAACTGGCCAGTGTCAAGCTGGCGCAAGGGCAGGTTCTGGCGCCCAGCAGCGGCGTGCTGATCTCGCGCGACGTGGAGGTGGGCGACATCGTGCAGCCTGGCAAGGCGCTGATGGTGCTGGCCGCCGCCGGGCAGACCCAGGTGCTGGTGCAGATCGACGAAAAGAACCTGTCGAAAATCGCGCTGGGGCAAAAGGCCCTGGGCTCGGCCGATGCCTTCGCCGACCAGCGTTTTGAAGCGGTGGTCAGCTACATCAACCCAGGCGTGGACGCCACGCGCGGCTCGGTCGAAGTCAAGCTCTTGCTGACCCAGCCGCCTGCGTATCTGCGCCAGGACATGACGGTGTCCATCGACATTGAAACCGCCCGGCGATCAGCCGCCGTGGTGGTGCCTACCAGCGCCCTGGAAGACGCCGCCACGGAGCAACCCTGGGTGCTGGTGGTTCGCGACAAGCGCGTTGTCAAGCAGTTCGTCACGCTGGGCTTGCGCGGTGATACGCGGGTAGAGGTGCTCAGCGGCGTGGCTGCGGGTGAAGGCGTGGCGCCAGTGTCCAAAATCGGTGTCAAGGCGGGCCAGCGGGTGCGAGCCCAGGTGCAGCCAGTGCCCCCACCGGTTGCCAAGAAGACGGCTGGCAAGAGCCCGATGGCGCCGTGAGCGCGGTGCAATGAACCCGCTGTTGCCTTTTGAATGGATTCTGGCCACCCGGTTCTTGCGCGAGGGCCTGCTGCAAACGCTGTTCATCATTGCCGGCGTGGCGCTGGGCGTGTCGGTGATCGTATTCATGTCGGCGCTGCTGACGGGCCTGCAGGGCAGCATCTTCAAGACGCTGCTGGACTTTCAGGCGCAGATCGTCATCAAGTCGCCCGATGAAGCGCCGCGCAGCTTGCGGCGCGAGCCAGGTGTCGAAGTTGCAGCCCGCGTGCAACCACGCGCCCAGCGTCCGCGCTCGCTGGATCAGTGGCAGAAGGTGCGCGACACGACGCTGGCTGTGCCCGGCGTGTTGGTGGTGGCGCCGGTGATCGAAGACGCCGCCTTCATTGTTCGGGGTGACGCCAATATCGGCGTCGGCCTGCGCGGCATCGAGCCCGAAAGCTACCTGCGGCTGATCGCGTTGAAGGACAAGATCATCGATGGCCGTGCCGAGTTGGGCAGCACCGACGTGTTGATTGGCAGCGACCTGGCCCAAGACCTGGGCCTGACCATCGGCGACAAGCTGACCTTGAAGGCTGCCTTGGGTCCATCGGTCGTGTTGTTCGTGTCGGGCATCTTCGACTTCGGCAATCAGGGCCAGAACAAGGGCGCGGTCTACGTGGCGCTGCGCACTGCGCAAAGCCTGCTGGGCTTGCCCGGCGCAGTCACCGGCTTGTGGGTCAAGGTGGCGGCGCCGTTCGACGCCGAAACCACGGCGCAGCAGATTGCCGCCCAACCGGACATCCGGGTTGAGAGCTGGATCGAAACCAATGCCGAATTCTTCAAGGCACTGTCGGGCCAGACACTGAGCTTTTTCATGATCCGCCTGTTCGTGGGCCTGACAGCGGCGCTGGGCATTGCCAGCGTGCTGGTGGTGTCGGTGGTGCAGAAGTCCAAGGAGATCGGCATCTTGCGTGCCACCGGCACCACACGCCGGCAGATCCTGGGTGTGTTCTTGCTGCAAGGCGCATTGCTCGGATTGCTGGGTTCAGTGCTGGGCTCGGTGATGGGCTGGGGGTTTTTGATTGCCTGGCGCGGCTTTGCCGTCAATGACGAAGGAGTGCCGTTCTTCACGCTGGAAGCCGGGCCGGCTTTGTACCTGGTCGTCGCACTGGGCGCCACGGTGGTGGGCGTGCTGTCGGCGCTGTTTCCGGCCCAGCGAGCGGCCCGGCTGTACCCGGCGGTGGCGATCCGTGGCTGACCGGCTGCCCGCACCCGACGCTGCCACCACCCTGAAACTGGAGGGCATCCGCAAGTCTTACGGCAGCGGCACCGGGCACGAGACCGAGGTGCTGCACGGCATCGACCTGAGCCTGGCACGCGGCGAATTCGCGGCCTTGATCGGCCCATCAGGCTCGGGCAAAAGCACCTTGCTCAACATCATCGGCCTGCTGGACAGGCCCAGCGCCGGCAAGATTTTTCTCACCGGGCAAGAGGCCGACAAACTGGCCGACAAAGCCTTGACGCAACTGCGTGCGCAGGCCATTGGCTTCGTGTTTCAGTTTCACAACCTGCTGCCCGCATTCACGGCCGTGGAAAACGTGATGCTGCCGCTGCTGGCCGCACGCGGCAGGCCCGATGCGGCCATGCGCACGCGGGCGCTTGAGCTGATCGACCAGGTGGGCCTGAAGCCCTGGGGCCACCACCTGGCCAACGATTTGTCGGGCGGCCAGCAGCAGCGCGTGGCGATTGCCCGGGCCTTGGTGATGCAACCGGCGCTGGTGCTGGCCGACGAGCCCACCGGCAACCTGGACACGCAATCGGCCAACAGTGTGTTCGACCTGCTGCGCGAAGTCAGCAGCGGCGGCACCACGTTCCTGATCGTGACCCACGACCCCCGCCTGGCAGCCCGCTGCGACCGCTTGATCGAGTTGGTGGACGGGCTTGTTCAGACCGACAAGGCGACGGTGGCGACGCGGCCGCAGGACGTTGGGGATCACGCCCCATCACCCTGAAGGTGGTGCCGGCCGGCGCCCACGACCGCTCCAGCAGGTCGACATCCGTATGGTTCAGGTCTGGCTCGGCCATGCGAGGTTGGAGGCCGCCCGCATCTACCCGCAGCTTGACCGCCGCTTGCGCAGGCATCAGCTGCGCCAGACCCTCGGCGGGCAGGGCGCCAGGCCCCAATGGGTCTGACGCCACACCGCCCACACCGCCTGCAGCAGGTTCATCACGGGTTCCACCCGGTGGCCCAGCGCGCGCAGCACCAGCAGCGAGGGGTGGGCGGCGCTCACGCCGGCGGTGGTGGCCACCGTGCTGGCGTCGATGCGGCTGCGGGCGGCGTCGATCAGGGCTTCGGTGCGCTCGCGGCCCAGCGCCTGGCCATCGGCCAGCCACAGCGTGCCCATCACCGTGTGGCCCGCCAGGCCCAGGGGTGAATCGAGCAACAGGCGGTCACTGCCATCGATCAGGCCCTGTTCGAGCCAGATGCCCGGCAGCTCGATACGCTGGCGAAAGCGCCCCGCATCGAACGGCTCACCGGCAGCGGGCAGGCCCAGGGCCAGCACGTCCCAGCCCAGCATCTGCGCACCGGGCGCCAGGTCGAATCGCAGTTGGTTGTGCACTTCGCAACGGCGGTAGGCGATGGTTTCCAGCGGTAGCCATTCCAGCCTTGCGCCGTCGGCCAGCGTGGCGCGCACGTGCTGCTCGGCCAGCGGCCCGTTGCTGCGGTAGAAGCGCGTGGCGCCCGGCGTGGTGATCAGTGCATGGCTGCCGGATGCCAAGGTGGCGTCCAGCTCCAGCACATCGCCACCCACGATGCCACCGGGCGGGTGCACCAGCACCTGGTGGCACACCCCATCCCCTTCGGGGTAGAGGCGCTGCAGCACCCGCAAGGGGCCGTGGTGGCGGTCATGCGCGATGGTGCGATGGCCATCGCGGCGGTAGTCGAGTTGAAGGTGGCCGTGCCAGCCCATGCCGGTAGGACAAGCACCAGGCCGGGCCATCAATGGCCGCCTTGCGAGCCCCGGTGCGCCCAGCCGGTGAGGCGTTTCTCAAGCACCGAAAAGAACTCGTACATCACCATGGCCATGGCGCCCACCACCACCAGGCCCGCAAACGCCAGGCCCATCTGCATGCTGCTGCCGGCCGATACCAGCAGGTACCCGATGCCTTCGTTGCTGGCCGTCATCTCGCTGACGGTGGTGCCCACGAAGGCCAGGGTGATGGCGACCTTGAGCGAGCCGAAGAAGTAGGGCATCGAACGTGGCAGGCCCACCTTGACCAGCACGTCCCAGCGCTTGGCGCCCAGCACGCGCAGCACGTCTTCGAGCTCGGGCTCCAGCGTGGCCAGGCCGGTGGCGATGTTCACCGTGATGGGAAAAAAGCTGATCAGGAAGGCGGTCAGCACCGCTGGACCCACGCCGATGCCGAACCACACCACCAGGATGGGCACGAAGGCGGCCTTGGGCAAGGCATTGAAGCCCGTCATCAGCGGGTAGATGGCGGCATAGGCCAGACGGCTGCTGCCGATCAAAAAGCCCAGCAGCACGCCCACCACGATGGCGATGCCAAAACCCAGCATCGTCACCCAGTAGGTGCGCCAGGCGTGTTTGGCGATCTCGCCCTTGAACTCAAGCAGCTGGTTCCAGATGCGCGCCGGGCTGGGAAAGATGAACTCGCTGACATTGAAGGCGCTGCAGACGGCCTGCCACAGCAGCAAGGTGGCCACCAGCAGGATCCAGGGTGACCAGGCTTCCAGGCGCTTGGTGCGGCTCATGCCCTGGCCTCCGTCGACGCAGCGCCAGAGTGGTTGCCGAACTGGTTGCGCACCGCACCGATGTGCCCGCGCAACTCGTGCACGATGTCGGTGAAATGCGGTGTGTAGGTGATCTCCAGATCACGTGGGCGCGGCAGGTCGATCTCGCGCTTGACCACGAACCGGCCGGGGCTCTTGCTCATGACATACACCGTGTCGGCGAGGAAAACGCTTTCGCGCAGGTCGTGCGTGACCAGGATGACGTTGAACTTCTGCGCCGCCTGCAGGTCGCGCAGCGCGCACCACAGCTCTTCACGGGTGAAGGCATCGAGTGCACCGAAGGGCTCATCGAGCAGGAGCATCTTGGGCTCGTGCACCAGCGCGCGGCAAATGCTGGCGCGCTGCTGCATGCCGCCCGACAGCTGCCAGGGAAACTGGTCTTCGTAG
>JANOAQ010000039.1:0-3080 GCA_031411195.1 Burkholderiaceae bacterium
CGGGCCGGGCTGCATGCTTGTGCCTGCGAGTGTTATGGCGTGGTCAAGTCGGAACTGCGGCGCCTGATGCCCGATGCCGCCATCGAAGCGCAGGGGGCCATGCTGGCCTGACCCGCAGGCCATCGTCCTACAGGCCCGCCCGCGCCCGGCCGATGGCGCGCAGCGGGCGCTGAACCCAGGCTTGCAGGGTGGGGGGCATGACCCCCTGCGTGTGATCCCTGGAGCCCGAATGACCCGACCTGCCTCGCCCGCCCTCGGCATGGCCTGCCGCGCCTGGACGCTGTGCATCGTATTGCTCGCCAGCGCCTGCGCCGACATGCCGGCGCGCGCCCCGGCGGCGCCCAAGGCCTCACAGGCCATCCTGGCCCGGCAACTCACGGTGCACGGCCCAGAGGGGCCCGTGTCGGCGGCGGCCGAGGCCCGCGCCCTGGTCGCCGTGCGGGCCGAAGGCCGTGCCGATCTGTTGACCGGGCAATTGGCCGCCCTGGCGGCCCAGGGCGATGCCGACCTGTACCGGGGCAACCGGGGTGAACTGCTGATCGACGGGCCGGCCACGCTGGGGGCGATGAAGGCCGCCATCGAAGTGGCCCGACACCGCGTGCTGCTGGAAACCTATATTTTTGAAGACAGCGGTCTGGCCGCCGACCTGGCCGCCTTGCTGGTGCGCAAAGCGGCCCAGGGCGTGTCGGTGGCCTTGCTCTACGACAGCGTGGGCTCCTTTGGCACCGACCCGGCGTTCTTTGCGCAGTTGGCCGCGCAGGGCGTGCAGGTGTGCATGTTCAACCCGATCAAACCCTGGCAGGGGCCGTTGCCCTGGCGCCCGAACCACCGCGACCACCGCAAGCTGCTGGTGGTGGACAACGAGGTGGCCTTCACCGGTGGCCTGAACATCAGCCGCGTCTACGCCTCGGGCTCTTTCGGCCGGCGGCGAAGCGCCGACGCCGAAGCCGGCGGTTGGCGCGACACGCACATCGCCCTGCGCGGCCCGGTTGTGGAGCCTCTGGGCCGGCTGTTCCAGGCCACCTGGCAGGCCCAGAAATGCCCTGGCAACGCGGTCGACGCACCCCCAGCGGCCGTGGCCCAGGCCGGTGAGCGCCTGGTGCAAGTGTTGGCTGTCGAGCCTGGCGATCGCGCCCACCGCGTCTACCGGTCGATGATGGCGGCCATCGATGCCTCAAAGCGCAGCGTGCACCTGACGATGGCCTACTTCGCCCCCGGCGCCGACATGGTGCAGGCGCTGTGCGACGCGGCCGGGCGCGGCGTGCAGGTGGTGCTCATCCTGCCGGGCAAGACCGACTTCCAGTGGATATTGCATGCCAGCCGCGCCAACTACCAGCAGATGCTGGACGCGGGCGTGCGCATCCACGAGCTGCGCAGCGCACTGCTGCACGCCAAGACCGCCGTGATCGACGGCGTGTACGCCACCGTGGGCTCCAGCAACCTGGACTGGCGCAGCCTGGCCGACAACAACGAGCTGAACGTGGTGGTGCTGGGCGATGACTTCGGCCAGAGCATGGAGGCACAGTTCCAGATCGACCTGGCCCGGGCCGAGGCCATCGACCCGACGCTGTGGCGCCAGCGCGGCCTGCAGCAGCGCTCGCTGGAAACGGTCGGGCGATGGATCGAGCGGCTGCTGTGAGCCGGCGACCGTCGGCCCGGTGGCTAGGCCTGGGGGTGTGGGCGGCGCTGTCGGGCGCCGGTGCATCCGCTCTAGCCGCCCCGCCTGCCGCACCGGCTGTGCCGGCCGCCGCGGCCGCAACCGCATCTGCCCCCGCAACCGCAACCGCCCGGATCGCCGCCTTGCGCGCCGAGTACACCGCCGCCCGGGGCGATCTGCAGGCCAGCGTCTTCGGCGAGCCGCTGCTGCTGACGGTGCTGGACCAGGCCAACCGCCGCGAGGCCGAGGTGCTGGCCCTGGCCCCCCGCGCATTGGCCGACGTGGCGGCGGTCTTGCGGTCGCCCGCGGGGGTGTGCAGCGTGCTGGTGTTGCACCTGAATGTGCGCAGTTGCCAGGTCGAGGCCGACAACCCCAACGGCCTGGTGCTGGCCATCGGACCCATGCGCACCGGCCTGCCCGGGCTGGGCACCACGATGCGCATGACGCTGCAGCCCGGCGAAGACACGGCGGGCTACTTCAAGGCCCGGCTGACGGCCGCTGATGGCCCGCTGGGCACACACGACCTGCAGGTGACGACGGAGGCGATCGCCGTCGATGCCGGCAACACCTTCTTGCATGTGCACTACAGCCAGGTCGGCAGCAACGCCTCTGCGCTGGCCGCCCGGCTGTACCTGGCCACGGCAGGGCGGGCCAAGGCGGGCTTCAGCGTGGTGGGGCGCGACGCTGCGGGCCGGCCGGTACTGGTCGACGGCGAACGGGCCGCGCTGGAGCGCAACACCGTGCGCCACTACCTGGCACTGCTGGCCGCCACGGGGGCCGGCAGCCGCAGCGGGCCGCCGGCCATGCGCCTGGACGCCAGCTTGCGTGCCTGGCACGCGCTGACCGAGCGCCACGCCCACCAGTTGCATGAGCTGGACCTGGCCGAGTACCTGCGCGAGAAGACCGGCTCGGCTTCAGGCCCGGTACCTGCGGGCCGGTAGGCCCTTGGCCCCGCCCGCGCTGCCAGCCGTGCACCTGCCGCGCACCCATGCCGCCGCACCGGCTAGCATGGCCTCCCCTCGTCCTGCCCGGCGCCCGCCGCCGCACTGCCATGAAGACCACCCGCCTCGGCCGCACCGGCCTGGAAGTTTCTCGCCTGTGCCTGGGCTGCATGAGCTATGGCGTGCCCGAGCGTGGTGCCCACCCGTGGACCATGGGCGAGGCCGAAAGCCGGCCCTTCATCCGCCGCGCGCTGGACCTGGGTTTCAACTTCTTCGACACCGCCAATGTCTACTCCGACGGCACCAGCGAAGAAATCGTCGGCAAGGCCCTGCTCGACTTCGCGCCGCGCGATGCCTTCGTGCTGGCCACCAAGGTGCATGGCCGCATGCAGCCCGGGCCCAACGGCGCCGGCCTGTCGCGCAAGGCCATCCTGAGCCAGATCGACGCCAGCCTGAAACGCCTGGGCACCGACCATGTTGAT
>JANOAQ010000040.1:0-4346 GCA_031411195.1 Burkholderiaceae bacterium
TGCCTGGCGCGTCCGGCCTGCTGGCCTTCGGCGTGAAGGGCGGCGCCGGGCCGGGCGTGAAGTTCATCGAGTCGGCACGCTTCATGAGCCACCTGGTCAACATCGGTGACACCCGCACACTGATCAGCCACCCGGCGTCCACCACCCACCGCCAGCTCAGCGATGCCCAGCAACTGGCGGCAGGTGTGCTGCCCGACATGGTGCGCATCTCGGTGGGGCTGGAGCACATCGACGACATCCTCTGGGATCTGGACCAGGCCCTGGCGGCTTCGGCCGGCGCCTGATCACCCCACCTGCCTGCCGGAGCCCTGCCGTGCGCCACCGCTGTATGTCTTCCCGATGCTGGTTCGCGCTGCCTGCGGTGGCCCTGCTGGCCGCTTGTGCATCCACCGGGCTCGACTACAGCATCCCGCCCATGCCCGAGGGCGCCTCGGGCTACTCCGCCAAGCCGGGCTGGGCCGTCAGCCGCATGGCGGTGGCCGCCGCCAACCCCCTGGCCGCAGATGCCGGCCTGCAGGTGCTGAAGGCCGGTGGCAATGCCATTGACGCGGCGGTGGCTGTGCAGATGGTGCTGGCGTTGGTGGAGCCGCAGTCCAGCGGCATCGGCGGCGGTGCCTTCCTGCTGCACTGGGATGGCCGCGCACTGCAGGCCTGGGACGGCCGCGAGACCGCGCCGGCGGCGGCCGACGAGCGTTTGTTCATCGGCGCCGATGGCAAGCCCATGCCCTTCCAGCAGGCGGTGGTGGGCGGGCGATCCGTGGGCGTGCCGGGCGCCGTGCGCATGCTGGAGCAGGCACACAGGCAGCAGGGGCGCCTGCCCTGGGCGCAGTTGTTTCAACCCGCCATCCGGCTGGCCGAACAGGGCTTTGTGGTGAGCCACCGCCTGCACACCCAACTGGGCACCGAGACAGCGCTCAAGGCCGACCCGCAGGCCGGCCCCTACTTTTACCGCGCCGATGGTTCACCGCTGCCGGTGGGCCAGGTGCTGCGCAACCCGGCGTTGGCTGCGGTGCTGCGCCGCATCGCCAACGAAGGCAGCGCCGCGCTGAACACCGGCACGGTGGCCGCCGACATCGCCCGCCGCGTGCAAGGCCACGCCCGCAACCCGGGCCGCCTGACCGAAACCGATCTGGCCGGCTATGCGCCCAAGGTGCGCGAGCCCATGTGCACCGACTGGAACGCCCAGTACCGCGTGTGCGGCATGCCGCCGCCCGCGTCGGGCCACATCGCGGTGATGCAGATCCTGGGCCTTCTGGAGCGCAGCCCCATGCAGGCCGCGCCGCTGCAAGCGGGCGTGCCGGGCGCCGACTGGCTGCACACCTACACCGAAGCAGCGCGGCTGGCGTTTGCCGATCGTGCGCTCTACGTGGCCGACCCCGATTTTGTGCCCGCCCCGGCCGGTGGCTGGGGCGCCTTGCTCGACGACGCCTACCTGCAGCGCCGCGCCGCCTTGATCGGCCCGCGCAGCATGGGCACCGCCCAGCCCGGTGTGCCTACGGGCACCCGCACCGCATTTGCACCCCAGGCTGACCAGCCGGAGTACGGCACCAGCCACGTCAGCATCGTCGACGGCGATGGCCGGGCGGTGGCCATGACCACCACCATCGAGGCCGTGTGGGGTTCGCGCATCATGTCCGACGGCGGCACCGGCCTGCCGGGTGGCTTCTTGCTGAACAACCAGCTCACCGACTTTTCACTGGCCCCCACCGATGCCCAGGGACGACCGGTGGCCAACCGGGTGCAGGCGGGCAAGCGCCCGCGCTCCAGCATGAGCCCCACGCTGGTATTCGACCGCCGCACGGGCCAGTTGCTGATGAGCTTGGGCTCGCCCGGCGGGCCGGCCATCATTCACTTCACCGCCAAGACCTTGATCGGCACGCTGGCGTGGGGGCTGAACGCGCAGCAGGCCATCGACCTGCCCAACTTCGGCAGCTTCAACGGGCCGACGGTGCTGGAGGCGGGCCGCTTCCCCGCCGACACCGTGGCGGCGCTCAAGGCCCGTGGCCACACGGTCGTGGAGACCGATCTGCCCAGCGGCCTGCAGGCCATCCAACGCACGGCTACCGGCTGGTTCGGTGGTGCCGACCCGCGCCGCGAGGGCGTGGTGATGGGGCAGTAGGCCGGCCCGAAGCGGGCTGACCGAACCGCCCAGCGCGGGCCTTTCGATGCGCGCGACATGTGGCCGGCATGCGGCCGGCATGCGCCCGGCATGCGGCTTGCGTGTGGCCTGCGTGCGGACGGCGTGCGCCGGCAGGCTCAAGCCGGCTGACGCACCACGCCGCTGGCCAGCAGTTCGGCGATGCGGTCTTCGGTCCAGCCCAGCTCGCGCAGGATCTCGGTGCTGTGCTCGCCCAGGTGGGCGCCGCCGCGTGCGGGTGCCTGCACTTGCCCATCAAAGCGGGCGGCGCTGCGCGCCACGCGCACCAGGTCGCCATCGCCATTGGGCACCGTCATCACGGTGGCGTTGTGCTGCACCTGCGGGTCGTTGATGACCTCGGGGCGCTCGTTCACCCGGCCCAGGGCAGCGCCATGTTCGCGAAAGCGTGCCTCGAGCGTGGCGTTGTCCAATTGCGTCATCAAAGGCTCGATGGCGGCACGTACCTCGGGCCCGTGGCGATAACGCGCAAAAGGCGATGCAAAGCGCGGGTCCTTGGGCAGATCGGGTGCGCCCAAGGCCGTGCACATCGCCACGAACTCGGCCTGCTGCGGCACCATCGACGCCACATAACCGTCGGCCGTGCGGTAGACGCGCTGGGTGGCGCCGAACTCCGGCAAGGCCGGTGGTGCGTCGTTCACCCACACATGGTTGTACATGGCATCCACCCACTGGAAGGCGACCGTGGCGTCCAGCATGGCCACCTCTACCCGCCGGCCTTTGCCGTCGCGGCTGCGGGCAAACAGCGCGGCTGTGACGGCCTGGGCGGCGGTCAGCGCCGTTACCTTGTCGCTGATGGTCGAGGCCAGGATCACCGGTGCGCCGGTGGCTGGGTCGCGTTGCGATGCCGCCAGCCCGCCCAGCGCCTGGATCACCGCGTCGTAGGCCTTGTCGGCCGCACGCGGCCCGTCGGCGCCGAAGCCGGTGATGGAAAGGCGGATCAGGCTTGGGTAACGGCAGGCCAATTCATCATCGGCCAGGCCCAGGCGTGCCATCACGCCAGGGCGAAAATTGTCGATCAGCACATCGGCCTGCGCCAGCAGGGCATGCAGTACCTCGATGGCTGCGGGTGATTTCAGATCGATGGCCAGGTTGCGCTTGCCACGGTTGGCGGCGATGAAGGACGCCGACAAATCGCCCTTGGCCGGGCCGATGTTGCGCGTGGTGTCGCCTTCGAGCGATTCGACCTTGATGACCTCGGCGCCCTGGTCGGACAACAAGGCAGTGGCCATGGGGCCCGAAAAAACAGCCGAAAGATCGACGATGCGGATGCCGTGCAGGGGTGCGGTCATGGTGAAGGCAGGCGAGGACAGGGCCCACATCATGGGCCCTGTTTTCAAACAGGCAATGCACCGGTTTCCGTCCGATACAACGACCGGGCGCCGCCGTTGCCGGTACGGATCAACCCGTATCCCAAAAAAAGAAAAAGGGCTCGCCGAAACGAGCCCTTCAACCCAGTGAACGCCGCAGATCCGGCTAGGCCGGTCTGCTGGCGTTACCCCCTTGAGGGGCAACGCCGAAGGCGCCGCGGGGGTAGGCGCAATTTAGCGACCGTAGACCTTGCCGAACAGCACCCAGGTCTTGCCGTCGAACTTGGCCAATTGCTCACGCTCGATGGGGTAGAAATCATCCGGGCCCGTCTTGACGTTCACACCCGGCAGCAGCATCGGGAGGGTCATGTCCAGGTTGGCGGCCTGCTTCATGATGTTCTCGCGGGTCAGGTTGTCACCCGCCTGCTTGAGCACCTGCACCAGGCCTTGCGCCACGGTGTAGCCGTAGGTGTGGTTGACGTCCTTGATGTCCGCACTGGCCATGTACTTCTTCATGAAGGCCACGAAGTCATCCCACTCCTTGCCCTTCTGGAACTGCGGGTCGGTCGGGTCCTTCAGGTAACTGGCGGTGAAGATGCCGACGCCATTTTCAGCACCTGCGGGGATCATCACCGAACCGACGGAAGCGGACACGCTGTTCAGGTAGTGGGTGGGCTTCCAGCCGATCTCGGCGGCCTTCTTGATGGCCTGTGCCGAACTTGGGCGTGGTGATGTTGAAGAAAGTGTCGGCACCGCTGGCCTTCAGCGACACCATCTGGCTGTCGACCGTGGGGTCGGTGACTTCGTAGCTGATCTTCGAGACGATCATGGTCTTGGCCTTGTCGCCCAGGCCGTCCTCGAAGCCCTTCAGGTAGTCTTTG
>JANOAQ010000041.1:0-17321 GCA_031411195.1 Burkholderiaceae bacterium
TCGGATTCGGGCAAAACACGGCGCGGTCACCGTGCAGATCTGCCTGGCTGATCTGTACGGTGCCTTTGGTCTCGCTGACGATGCTCATACCCGGTCAAGCCATTCGTTGTATTTCTTGTTGCGGCCGTTGACGATGTCGAAGAACGCGCTCTGGATCTTCTCGGTGATCGGCCCGCGCGAGCCGGCACCGAGCTCGATGCGGTCGAGTTCGCGGATCGGCGTCACCTCGGCCGCCGTGCCGGTGAAGAAGGCCTCGTCGCTGATATAGACCTCGTCGCGGGTGATGCGCTTCTCGACCACTTTCAGGCCGAGGTCGGCACAGATCGCGAATACGGTATTGCGCGTGATGCCGTTCAGCGCACCGGCCGAGAGGTCGGGCGTGTAGACCACACCGCCCTTGATCACGAAAAGGTTTTCGCCGGCGCCTTCGCTGACGAAACCATTGGCATTGAGCAACTACACCAACTCCATCCTCGCCAACATGGAGGCCACCGACGACGGCTACGACGAGGCGCTGCTGCTCGACGCGTCGGGCTTCGTCAGCGAGGGCGCGGGCGAAAACATCTTCATCGTCAAGAAAGGCGTGCTCTACACGCCCGACCTGTCGGCCGGTGCGCTCAACGGCATCACGCGCGACACCATCCTCAACATCTGCAACGACCTGGGTCTGAAGCTGGTCGAAAAGCGCATCACCCGCGACGAGGTGTACATCAGCGACGAGGCCTTCTTCACCGGCACCGCCGCCGAAGTGACGCCCATCCGCGAACTCGACCGCATCGCCCTGGGCGCCGGCAGCCGCGGCCCCATCACCGAGAAGATCCAGGCCGCGTTTTTTGACATCGTCAACGGCCGCAATCCCAAGTACGCCGGCTGGCTGAGCAAGGTCTGAAACCATGAGCAAACCCCCCGCAGTGGTTGAAGTAACCGCCCACGACGTGCAGGGCCCTGGCGTGGTGGCCTGCCCCAACCCCCAGATGGCGCTGTGGAGCAACCACCCGAAGGTCTTCATCGACGTGTCCACCACCGGTGAAGGCAAGTGCCCCTACTGCGGCACCGTCTACCGCTTGAAAGCCGGCGAGAAGCTGCACGCGCACTGATCTTCGCCGCCCAGATCGTGCAGCGCGCATGAGCCAGCCCGCCCCGCCGCTACCGTCCACCGCCACCCTGCTGGCGCTGGCGCACGCCGCGCTGCTGGACCAGCTGGACCGCGACGATGCCGCCCATGCGCGGCGCCAGTTGCTGGCACGCCTGGGTCAGGCGATGGGCCTGGCCATGCGGCTGGAGGTGGTCACGGTCGCCGAGGCGGCCACCGCCGACGACGGCAGCCTGTGGCTGCCCTTGCGCCGCCTGGACCGCGATCTGGGCAGCCTGGTGCTGGCCCCTGGCCCGAGGGCGTCGCCGCTGGCCGTGGCACAGGCGTTGCAGCCGGTCACCGACACCTTGGCAGCCTTGCTGATGCGCGAAAGCGACCAGCCAGGGCCCGGCGCCGGCGACGCAGCCTATGGGCTGGCAGGCAGCGCAACGCAACTGCTGCGTGCGGCCTTGAGCGGTGCAGGCACGTTCGTCTGGGAGTGGCATGTGCCCTCCAACCAGTTGGGCGACATCGATGAGGGCTTTCTGCAACTGGGCTACGACCAGGTGCCCGAGCGCCGCTCGCAGGAAGACTGGGATGCACTGATCCACCCCGACGACCTGTCTGAAAACCACGAGGCCTATCTGCGCCACGCGCGGGGCGAAAGCACCTACTACGACCACACCTACCGGGCCAAGGCGGCCGATGGCCAGTGGCGCTGGCAGCACGAACGTGGCCGCATCATCGAATGGACGCCCGATGGCCAGCCGCTGCGCATGGTGGGCACCCAGGTCGATGTCACCGAGCGGCGGCGCGTCGCCGCGCAGGCCAGCGAGGCCACCTCGCGGCTGGGCAAGATCGCAGCGCATGTGCCCGGCGCGCTGTTCCAGTTTGAATGGCTGGATGGCGGCGTTCCCAGCTTTTCCTACATCAGCGAGCGCTGCACAGCGCTGCTGGGTGTGGCACCCGAGCAGTTGCGGCTGGATGCCCTGGCGTTGCTGCGGCGTGTACACCCTGATCAGCGAAGCCAGGTCTTGACGAGCATGGCGCATTCGGCGCGCACGCTGGCACCCTGGACCTTCGAGTTCGATGTGCGCCGGCGCGATGGGGTCGACCGCCGAATCCGGGGCACTGCAACGCCGCAATCCGAGCCCGATCACCGCGTGCTGTGGCACGGCTACCTGGAGGACGTGACCGAGGCCAGGGCGCTGGCCCATGCCGAGCAGAGTCGCCAGCTGGCGGAGACGGCCAACCGCACCAAGACCGAATTTCTCTCCCGCATGAGCCACGAGCTGCGCACGCCGCTGAACGCGGTGATGGGCTTTGCGCAATTGATGAGCATGGACACGCAGGCGCCGCTGGTCGGTGACCAGCCCCGGCGCGCGGCCCTCATCCGCCAGGCGGGCGAGCATCTTCTGGCCATGATCAACGACCTGCTCGACCTCACCAGCATCGAGGCCGGCCGCCTGAGCCTGGCGTTGCAAGCGGTGCCGTTGGCGCGGCTGGCCGACGATGTGCTGGCCCTCGTGCAATCGGCCGTCAACCGGCCCGATCTGACACTGTCCCGCGAGGGCGGGGAAGGCCTTCAGGCCTGGGCCGACGCCAAGCGCCTGCGCCAGGTGTTGATCAACCTGCTGTCCAACGCCACCAAGTACAACCGGCCGGGCGGATCGGTCAAGGTGGTGCTCGACACGGTGGCCGGCCAGGCGCGGCTGCAGGTGGTCGATACCGGCTTCGGCCTGACCGACGACGAAATTGCCCAGCTCTTCGAGCCCTTCAACCGGCTCGGGCAGGCGCGCGGGCCGATAGAAGGCACGGGCATCGGCCTGACCGTCACGCGCGGTCTGGTCACGCTGATGGACGGCGCCATCACCGTTCGCAGCACGCCGGGCCAGGGCAGCACCTTCAGCGTGCTGCTGCCACAGCCGCCGGGCTGAGGGCGGCTGCGCGACCTGGTGAACACGCACCTGGCGCGTGCACCTGTCGAACGCACCTGGCGCGCGCACCTGCCACACGCACCTGTCACAGGACCGCTGCCTACAATCTGGCCATGCCGCGATCGAAAGAGTTCATCCTCACCCTGGCCTGCCGGGACACCACGGGCATCGTCCATGCCGTCTCGGGTCTGCTGTTCCAGGCGGGCTGCAACATCATCGACTCGCAGCAGTTCGGCGATGTGCAGGGCGAAGACGCCACCGGCCTGTTCTTCATGCGCGTGCACTTTGCCGCCCCGGCC
Organism: Burkholderiaceae bacterium; assembly: GCA_031411195.1. GTDB lineage: Bacteria > Pseudomonadota > Gammaproteobacteria > Burkholderiales > Burkholderiaceae_C > Pseudaquabacterium. Next base: position 3,309 of record JANOAQ010000041.1, read on the forward strand.
AACCTGGCCGATGCGGCCATGCTGGAAAACCTGTTTGCCCATGTGCGCAGCCAGTACGGCATGGAGGCGAGCTTGCACGCGGTGGCGCAGCGCCCGCGCCTGCTGCTGATGGTGAGCCAGCATGGCCACTGCCTGAACGACCTGCTGTTTCGCTGGAAGAGTGGCCAGCTCGAGGTGGACATCCCCGCCATCGTCTCCAACCACGCCCACTACGCGGCGCTGGCCGACAGCTACGGCATCCCTTTCCACCACCTGCCCCTGCCCACCGGCAGCGACGCGGCCACCAAGCGCACGCAAGAGCTGAAGGTGGAGGCGCTGATCCAGCGCGAGCGCATTGACCTGGTGGTGCTGGCGCGCTACATGCAGATCCTGAGTGCCGAGTTCTGTGCCGCGCTCAAGGGCCGGGCGATCAACATCCACCACAGCTTTCTGCCCAGCTTCAAGGGCGCCAAGCCGTACTTTCAGGCCCATGCCCGGGGCGTCAAGCTGATCGGCGCGACGGCGCACTACGTCACCGCCGATCTGGACGAGGGCCCCATCATCGAGCAGGACGTGGCGCGTGTGGACCACGCCCTGTCGGCCGAGCAGATCACGGCCGTGGGCCGCGATGTCGAATGCGTGGTGCTGGCCCGCGCGGTGCGTTGGCATGTCGAGCACCGGGTGTTGATGAACGGCCACAAGTCGGTGGTTTTCCGCTAACCCAGGCCGCCCACCGTGCAGCGTAACAAGCCCCAGGCCGCGCATTTGATGGCCTCGCCCGACGACGTCGAGACGCAGTTCTACGAGGCGCTGCGCGAGGGCGACATCGACAAGCTGATGGCGCTGTGGGCCGATGATGACGATGTGTTCTGCGTGCACCCCGGCGGGCCGCGCCTGGTAGGCGCCCAGGCCATCCGCGTGGCCTTCGAGGCCATGTTTGCCGGCAGCGGGCGCATCCATGCCCAGGCCGAGAGGGTGCGCCGACTGCAGTCGATCGACATTGCCGTGCACAACCTGGTCGAGCGCATCGAACTGCACACCGCAGAAGGTCTGCGCACCGGCTTTGTGGTGGCCACCAACGTCTACCTCAAGACCACCCAGGGCTGGCGCATGGTGGCGCACCATGCCAGCCCCGGAACACCGCACGAGACGCCGGAGATCGTCGAAGCGCCTACGGTGCTGCACTGATGCGGCACTTTGCCGCGCCTTGGTGGCTGCCCGGCGGCCATGCCCAGACCATCTGGCCGGCCAAGCTGGCGCGTCACGCAGCGGGTACCGCCGCCCCGCTGCAATGGCGGCGAGAGCGCTGGGCCACCCCCGATGCCGACTTTGTCGACCTGGATTTTCTCGACACCCCCACCTCGCCCGGCGCACCGTTGCTGGTGATGTTTCATGGCCTGGAAGGTTCGTCGCAAAGCCATTACTGCCAGGCCTTCGGTCACTGGGCCTGCGCTGCCGGTTGGCGCTTCGTGGTGCCGCACTTCCGGGGTTGCTCGGGTGAGCTGAACCTCGCTCCCCGGGCCTACCACTCGGGTGATTTCGAGGAGATCGGCTGGATTCTCGAGCGCCTTCGTGCGCAACACGGCGCGCCGCTGTTTGCGGTCGGCATCTCGCTGGGCGGCAATGCCTTGCTGCGGTGGGCCGAAGAGGCGGGCGACAGCGCTGCGCTCACGGCCCGTGCGGTGGCGGCGGTGTGTTCACCGATCGACCTGGCGGCCAGCGGCCAGGCCATCGGCCGGGGCTTCAACCGGCAGGTCTACACCCGCATGTTCCTGCGCAGCATGGTGCCCAAGGCGCTCAGGAAGCTGGGCCAGCACCCGGGCCTGTTCGACGGCCAGGCGTTGCGCGCCGCCCGAGACCTGTACACCTTCGACAACCTCTTCACGGCCCCGCTGCATGGCTTCAAGAACACCGAAGACTACTGGGCCCGGGCTTCGGCCAAGCCCCACCTGCACCGCATCCGCATCCCCGCCCTGGTGCTGAACGCCCGCAACGACCCCTTCGTGCCGGCGCACAGCCTGCCCGCTGCAGGCAGCGGCGGGCGTCACGTCACGTTGTGGCAGCCGGCCCAGGGCGGGCACGTGGGCTTTGCCGGTGGGCGATTTCCCGGCCATGTGCAGCCCTTGCCTGAACAGGTGATGGGCTGGCTGGCGCAACACTGCTGAGGCACCACCGCTGAGGCACCACTGCCGAGGAGCCACCAATGGACGACATCGTCAAGGCCGCCATGGCCAAATGGCCCAACGTGCCCCACTGCTTCGGCTGGCTGGCGCTGGATGCGCGCGGTGATTGGTACCTGCGTGACGAGCCCACCCAGCACGCCGGCCCGTTTCCGCAGATCAAGGGCAGCCGGGTGGCGCACGAAAAACTCAAGGCCTTCATCGAGCGCAACTACGAGGCCGATGCACGGGGCCGCTGGTACTTCCAGAACGGACCGCAGCGTGTCTACGTGCAGCTGGAAGCCGCACCCTGGGTGTGGCGGCTGCAGTGGATGCCGGCGCTCACCGTCACCAGCCACACCGGACGTGCAGCGCAGGTTGGCAGCAGTTGGCTGGACGAAGAAGGCCGGCTCTACCTCGACACCGACCTCGGGCTGGGCACCGTGCACAGCCAGGACATGCTGGACGCCGCCCTGGCCATCGAGCAGGGGCTGTGGGCGCCCGAGCCGTTGGTGGCTGCCGACGCGCCGATGCGCTTCGGCTTTGTGCGTGAGCCAGGCCCAGACCCGGCTGCGGCCTGAAGGCCGTTTTCGGCGGACATGAAAAAGCCGCCCGCAGGCGGCTGGTGGGCCAAGGCCTGACCGAGGGGCCCAGCCAACGCGCTTACTTGGATGCAGCCGAGGCCGCAGCCGCCGGGGCTTTCGGCTCATCGAGCTTGCCGCCGGACTTGTTGGCCATGAAGACCACGGCGCGGCCGATTTCAAGGTCAGACATGTCGCCGCCACCTTGCGCACCCATGTTGCCCTTGCCCTTGAGTGCAGAAGTCAGCAGGGCGTCGTAGCCGGTCTTCACGCGCGGGGCCCAGGCGGCTTCGTCGCCGAGCTTGGGCGCGCCGGCGGCGCCGCTGGCGTGGCAGGCCGAGCATTGGGCCTGGTAGACCTGCTCGCCCGACTTCAGCGCGCTGGCGTCAGAGGCGTCCTTGACCTGGATCGAGCCCACGGGCTGGATGCGGCGGGCCGTGGCTTCGGCGCTCATGCCGTCACTGCCGGCGCCTTCCTTGCCACCAAAGTTGACGAAATTGGCCAGCATGATGATCACCACGATGGGCACCACGAACGACGCCACCACGGCGCCAACGAGCTGCTTGGGGGTCTTGATCGGGCCTTCGTGGTTTGCTTCGTGCTCGGTGTGCGGGGCGTCACTCATGGGATCCTCTTGTTCACGTGTATTCGGGGCTGCGCCGGGCGTGCCGGCCTCGCACCCCAAGCAAAACCGGTCGATTATAGCGAGGGGCTGGGGTAGACCCGCAGCCGCTGCACGAGCCCCGGCCAGCAAGGGCCCGCTGGCATAGAATGCTCGGCTGCATCCTTTGCTGCGACCGTGGTGAAGTGGATATCATTGGGCCCTCCGAAGGCTTAGTCGCAAGTTCGATTCTTGCCGGTCGCACCAACCCCAGCCCAGTGGCCCGTCAGGTCCGGCTGACACCCCCCCTTCCCCCCTCGGCTCGGTGGCCGCCGGACCGCCCCAAGGCGGCTGAGCGCCCCCTCGGGGGGCAGGAGCGAAGCGACGTGGGGGTGGGCATCTCAGCCCCAGCCCGCGCTGGCATGCAGCCGGCCGGCCTTGTCCACCGCCACGATGTCTACCCCCCACTGGCGGGCTTGGGCCAGGGCATGGCTGGCCGTGCTCATGAACAGCACCTTGGTCAGCGCGTCGGCCATCGCGGTGCTTTGCGCTGCCACCACCACGGCCGACAGGTGCGGCGGTGAGCGCCCGGTGTGCGGGTTCAGGATGTGGTGGTCGCGGTCGTCGGCGGGGTCGGCGCCGAAGCGCAACATCGCGTCCGATGACACCGCCATGCCACGGCCATCGGCACGCAGCGTGGCCAGCAGGCGGGCGCTGTCACGCGGGCTGGCCAGGCCCAGCTGCCAGGCCTGGCCATCGGGCGCCTGGCCCAGGGGTGCCCACTCGCCGGTGTCCAGCAGCGCGTGGCCGATGCCGTGGGCCCGCAGCAAAGCGCGGGCCTGCTCGGCCGCAAAACCCTGGGCGATGCCGTTGAGCGTCAGTGCCATGCCGGCGCGGCCCAGCCGCACTTCCTTGGCTGACACCGCCACGGCCCGCCAGTCGACCAGCGCACGGGCTGCGGCCAGCTCGGCGCTTGTCGGTTTGCGGCCTTGAGCATGGGCGTGTTGCCAAGCGGCCCAAAGCGGTTGCACCGTGGCATCGAACGCACCCCCACTGCGTGCCGACACCTGCCGCGCCAACTGCAGCACGGCCACCAGTGTCGGGTCGGGCTGCGGCAACACGCCGTCGCGGTTGAGGCGGCACAGGGCGCTGCCCGGATCGAACAGGCTCATCTGCCGCTCGATGTGGCGCAGCAGGGCCACGGCGGCATCCAGTGCGCGGTCGACCCGGTCCCCATCGGCATGCGCGGCCCGCAGCCACAGCGTGGTGCCAAAGCCCAGCAAGGCACGTTCACGCCACACCAGGGCCGCGCCGGCCACCGCCCGGCCGGCCAGGCCGCTGCCCGAAGCCGCCCCCAGGGCCCCCAGGGCCCAGCGCAGGCAATGGCGCCGTGTCGGGCTCACGGGCCCACCCTGCTACGACGTGCTGCGCACGGCGGGACTGGCACGCGGCAGCGGCCCGGCGCGCTCATCGGGCCACCTCGATGGGGATCACCCGCCGGGCCTGCTGCAGCAAGGGCAGGCATTGCTGCGGGTCCTGGTGCAGGGCCACGCAGTCCAGGCATTGAAAGCATTCGTCGTACTGCACCTGGCCGGCTGGCGTGATGGCCTGGTAGGCGCAGCGGTGGCGGCAGGTCTGGCAGGGCGTGCCGCACTCGGCGCGCCGCGCTATCCAGGGCCAACGCCGCAAGCGGCCCAGCAGGGCCAGCGCCGCGCCCAGCGGACACAGGTAGCGGCAGTAGCCTCGAAACACCAGCACGCCGGCGGCCACGCACAGCAGGGCCCAGGCCACATACGGCCATTCACGCTGGAAGACCTGGCTGATCGCGGTCTTGAAGGGCTCCACCTCTACCGCCGTCTCCGTCCAGCCGGCCGAGGCCAGTGCACCGCTGCACAGCACACCCAGCACCCCGTACTTCAGCCACTTCAGGCGCCGGTCCACCACCCGGTGCAGCTGGCGTGGCCGCAGCCCCAGCAAGCCGGTCACCCGGCTGGCCAGCTCCTGCAGTGCGCCGAATGGGCACAACCAGCCGCAGAAAGTGCCGCGGCCCCACACCAGCAGCGTCACGCCGGTGAAGGCCCACAGCAGCACCGCCACCGGGTCGGCCAGCAGGAAATCCAGCGCCCGACCGGCCATACCGGCCTCGATGGCCGAGGTCAGGGTGAGGATGGTCAACTGGCCCTGCGCCCACCAGCCGACAAAGCCCAGCGTGAACACCAAATAGGCCGTGCGAAAGGCCGCCAGCCGCCCAGGCCGGGCGCTGAGCCAGCGCTGGCGCAGCAAGGCGGCCACCAGCACCAGCAGGCCCGCGCCCAGCACGGCCAGATCCGTGCCGCGCTGCGACCAGGCGGCCAGCCAGGCCGGTGGTTCGCTTTGGGGTCGGTAGCGCGCGGCATCGGTGATGGCGAAGGGCCGCTGCACGGCCCGGCGCACGCTGGCCGCTGCATCTGCGCTGCCGCGCTGCAGGGCCACGTCCAGTTGCAGCGGCTGTTCCACATCCAGCCGGGTGCCGTCGCTGGCGGCCTGCACCGTAAACAGGCGGGCCGCCGCATCACGCGCCACACCCGAGCGCTGACCCGAAAGACCCAGCCCGCCCTGGTAGGCCAGGGCTTGCAGTGTGAAGGTGCGGCCTTGCTGGCGCAGTTGCAGCACCGCCGCGCGGGCCTGGTCGGGGGTGGCGCTGGCCACTACCGGGTAGCGCCCACCGTCGAGCACCAGCAGCACGGTCTGGCCTTGTTCGCGCGCGGCGCGCACCTGCTGCCAGCCGGTGGCGTCCAGCAGGTTTCGTCCGGCCTGGGGCAGGCCGGCCAAGGCCAGCCACAGGTCCAGGGCCGGGCCGTCGGGCCAGGCCATGCCGGTGGGGTCGCGCCAGGCGGCGGGGCTGTCGTTGAACGCGGCCTGCACCTGGCGGTTGTTCAGCTGCCACGGCTGCACCAGGCCGCTGGCGGCCAGCTCGGCCCAGCCGCTGCGGCGGTAGCGGTCGTTGGCGCCACGGTGCAGCGCCGCGCTGGCGCCGGCACCGGCCCGGGCGCGGGCCACCTGGGCGGCCGACTCGAGCACCGCCTTGTCGATGGCCTTGGCCGAGACGGTGCCGGTCAGCACACCGTGCAGGCTGGCCAGGGTGTCGGTCTGGCGGCGCTCGGCGCGGGGATTGAGCAGCTGCACCTCGTGGTCCACCGTCAGTTGCTCGTATTGCCGGGCAAAGGTGGCCAGCGTGGCCGTGCCCTTGGCCGAGGTGAACAGCGGCTCGGCATGCGACAGCAACTGCACCCGGCTGAAGCAGCCGTTGCGGTCCATCACCACCAGCAGGTTGACGGGTTTGCCGCCATAACCGGCCACTGGCTCCAGGTCGATGGTCTCGAACACATGGGCGTGCAGCTCGAGTGCCGCGCCGTTGCGCCTGAAGATGGGCCAGGCCGGCAGCTGTGCGCTGCGCTCGCCCACCAGCAATGGTGGTGGAAACAGGGCCTGCACATCGGCCCGGCTCAGCGTGCCGGCATGGGCCGGTACCAGCAGCATGGCCAGCACCGCCCACCAGCCACGCATGAAGCCCCGCGGAAGGCCCTGCATGAAGCACCGCATGAAGCACCGCAAGGGCGTGCCGAATATCCTCACCGGGCAGATCTCCGTGCAAGCCAGGGCAGCCGGCGAGCATACCCGTGGCATGCTGCGTTGCCGCGTTGGCGGTGCCCTTCCAAGGAAAACCATGGCCCATCCGATCGAAACCGCGCTGCGCAAGACCATCACGCAGGGCGTCATGAAGCTCGCTCAGTTCAACCGCGATCGCAGGGCCGAGCCGGGCGAGCCCAATACCTTCCTCACCGGGCTGAATGCGCCCATGGACCGGGAGCTGACGTTGGGCGATCTGGCAGTGACGGGCACCATCCCGGCTGCGCTGGACGGCCGCTACCTGCGCATCGGCCCCAACCCCATCGTGCCGCCCAAGGCGGCCAGCCACCATTGGTTCGTGGGCGATGGCATGGTGCACGGCGTGCGCCGGCAGGCCGGGCGTGCGCTGTGGTACCGCAACCGCTGGATACGCTCGACGGCCGTCAGCCAGGTGCTGGGCGAGCCGCCGGCGCCCGGCCCGCGCCAGCGCAGCGACACCGTCAACACCAATGTGCTGGGCCACGCCGGCAAGACCTGGGCGCTGGTCGAGGCGGGCGGCTACCCGGTGGAACTGGACGACGGCTTGTCGACCGTGGCCCACAACCCGTTCGAAGGCTCGTTGAAGGGTTCGTTCTCGGCCCACCCGCACCGGGACACCGCCAGCGGCGAAATGCACGCCATCTGCTATGAAGGCACCGACCCGAACACCATCCGCCACGTGGTGGTGGGTGTGGACGGCCGCGTGCGGCGCGAAGAGCCCATCGCCGTGAAGCACGGCCCCAGCATCCACGATTGCATGATCACGGCGCAGTACGTCATCGTGCTCGACCTGCCCGTCACCTTCTCGATGCCGGCCCTGGTGGCGGGCTACACCTTTCCCTACCGCTGGAACCCGGCGCATGCGGCCCGCGTGGGCCTGCTGCGCAAGGATGCGCCGGGCAGCAGCATCGTCTGGTGTGCGGTCGACCCGTGCTACGTGTTCCACCCCTGCAATGCTTTCGAAAACGCCGACGGCACGGTGACGCTGGATGTGGTGGCGCACGCCACCATGTTCGACGGCGGCTACAACGGCCCCAGCGCCCAGGCCTCGGCCTTCGAGCGCTGGACGATCAGCCCTGCCACCCAATTGGTGCAGCGGCGGGTGATCGATGCCGCCGCGCAGGAGTTTCCGCGCCCGGATGAACGCCGCCTGGGCCAGCCCTACCGCTGGGCCTACACCGCCGGCCTGCAGCGTGAAGGCGGGCCCGACGGGCCCTTCATGGCCGACCAGTGCCTGTACCGCCACGACCTGCAGACGGGTGAACGCGCGGTGCATGATTTCGGCGCGCGCCGGCATGTGGGTGAGTTTGTCTTCGTGCCGCGCACGCCCGGCGGTGCCGAAGACGAGGGCTGGCTGATGGGCTATGTCGTGGATGCCGCCGCGCAGACCACCGCGTTGCAGATCCTGGACGCGCAGCACTTCACCGGCGCGCCGGTGGCCACCATCACCATCCCGCACATGGTGCCGGCGGGCTTTCATGGCAACTGGGTAGCCGCCAGCGCGGCCAGCGCGGCCTGAAGTGCGGTGAACTTGCGGCCCGCATCGGCCTTCGCTGGCCAGGGGATGGCCCGGTTCAGGGCGGCAGCCGTGGTGGATCTGGCGGTGGCCGTGCTGTTGGCCGTGCTGGCTGTGGTGCTGGCCGGCTGCGGCAGCGCGCCGCCCCGGCCCGCGCCCCGCGAGTCACCCCCGGTGCCGGGCCGCACGGCGCCGCCGCCCACGGGCCTGCCGCCGGTGATCAAGCCGGTCGACCCCAATCGTGACGGCCCCGAGGCCAACCCGCCGCCCGACCTGCACCTGGTGCCCGATGCCCAGCCCAGGGTGGAGCCGGTACGCCCGGGCGGCCCGAACAAGCCCTACGAGGTGCTGGGCCAGCAGTACGTGCCTTTGCCGGGCGACCCGCCGCTGGTCGAGCGGGGCCTGGCTTCCTGGTACGGCCGCAAGTTCCACGGCCGGTCCACGGCCAATGGCGAGACCTACAACATGTACGCCATGACGGCGGCCCACAAGACCATGCCGCTGCCGAGCTACGCGCGCGTGCGCAATCCGGCCAACGGGCGCGAGGTGGTGGTGCGCGTGAACGACCGCGGGCCCTTCCACAGCGACCGCATCGTCGACCTGAGCTACACCGCCGCGCTCAAGCTGGGCTTGTTGGGCGGCGTGGGCACGGTCGAGCTGGAACGCATCACCTACGAGGCCATCCGCACCGGCGCCTGGCGCGCGCCCGGCGGCTTCGACCCCGCACCGGCTTCGCCCCTGCCCGTGCTGGCGGCCGCAGCCCCCGCCGGCGCGCGCCGTGCGCCGAGGTCGACATTGCTGTCCGACGATCCCATAGGCGATCCCATCGGCGACCTGGCGCGCCGGGCCGACGCCCGCCCCACCCCGCCGCCCGACGGGGAGCCTGCCCCTGCGGCCCCGGCCGCCGCCGCCCCACCCCTGCCGCCTGAAACCGCTGCGCCGGCCCGCGCGGCGGCCCTGGCCGCGCCCGGCTTCTGGCTGCAGCTGGGGGCCTTCGGCCGGCGCGAAGGGGCGATGGACTTTCAACAGCGGGTAGGCCGCGAAGCCGCCTGGCTGGCCCCGTTGATGGCCATCTTCAACGAGCGCAACCTGCACCGCCTGCAGGCGGGGCCCTATGCCAGCCGGGCCGATGCCCAGGGCGCGGCCGACCGCCTGCGCACCGACTTGCAACTGGTGCCGGCCATCGTCGAACGGCGCATTGGCCGGCCCTGACGCCGGCACGCAAGCTGGCCCGCCGGCCGGCGCGCCGGCGGGCCCTGGGCCGGCCGCCCTGCGGCCGTTTACCCGCCAGCAAGACCGCCGCGAGGCGGCGCCGCCACAATCTTGAGCATGACCATGAGCCCTCGTACCCCGTTGCATCCCCTGGCCCGAACCGTCCTGGCCGCGTTGGGCGTTTCAGGTACCTTGGTGCTGGGCGCCGGTGCACCAGACGCGTGGGCCCAAGCCACTGCGCCGGCGGCCGCCGCTTCGGCCCCGCCGCGAGCGGCGTCGGCACCTGCGCGAGCGGCGTCGGCACCTGCGGCCCCGGCCCCCGCATCGGGCAGCGCCGCCCAGAAAGTGGAGATCACCGGCACCACCCAGCCCGACAGCCAGGATGAGCGCCGCCGCAGCACCGCCTCGCGCATCACCTTCGGGCGTGAAGAGCTCGACCGCATGGGCGACGCCACGCTGGGCGAGGTGCTCAAGCGCCTGCCCGGCGTCACCCTGGGCGGGCCGCCCGGGCGCGGTGGCCAGGTGCGCATGCGCGGCATGGGTGGCGGCTACACCCAGATCCTGATCGACGGCCAGCGCATGGCGCCGGGCTTTTCGCTCGACTCGATCGCGCCCGAGCAGATCGAGCGCATCGAGATCATGCGGGCCCCGGTGGCCGAGTTCAGCGCGCGGGCGATTGCCGGCACCATCAACGTGGTGATGCGCGCCGACTTCAAGCGCAAAGCGCACGAGTTGCGCGTGGGCGGTGGTGCCGACGGCACGCACGGCCAGGCCGGCGCCACCTGGACGCACAACGGCAGCACCGATGCCCTGGGCTACAACCTGGCGGCCACGCTGTTCAAGGGTGGGCAGGGCGATGAATCGGACAGCCGCACTTTGGGGCTCGACCCCACCGGCAGCCCCGTGCTCGACCAGCGCCTGCACAGCCAGAGCAGCAACCGCCGCGAGGGCCTGTTTGCCAACGCGCGGCTGCAGTTCAAGCTGGCGCCGGGCACGGCGCTCGACCTGCAACCCTTTTTCAACGCCTCCCGCAGCCGCAGTGATGGGACGGCCACGCTCGAGCAGCCGGTCGGTGCCGATGTGCCCTACACCCGGGCCGCCTGGCACACCGAATCGCAATGGCAGATGGGCCGCCTCAATGGCACCTGGGCCAGCGGCCTGGGCGATGGCGGGCGGCTGCAGGTGCGCTTTGGCAGCACCTTGTCCAGCAGCCGCAGCGTGACCGACCGCGACGAGAGCGGCGGCAGCAGAGCGCCCACGCGGCAAAGGCACGACGAGGCACGCCAGCGCGAGCTGTCGCTCGACCTGAACGGCAAGTTCTCCCAGCTGATCGCCGATCGCCACAGCGCCAGCGTCGGCTGGGACGTGCAGCACAGCAGCCGCACCGACGGCCGCAAGACGCTGGAGAACGGCGCGCCCACGCTCACCGAGTTCGGCGAGAACATCGAGGCCAAGGTACAGCGGTTGGCCTTCTTCGCGCAAGACGAGTGGGCGTGGACCAAGACCTTTTCGTTCTATGTAGGTGCGCGCTGGGAGGCGATCGAGACGGCCAGCGATTCGGCCATGGACCGTGTGCACAACCGCAGTGCGGTGTTCACCCCGCTCTTGCACGCGGTGTGGAAGCTGCCCGATTCACCGCGCGACCAGATCCGCGCCAGCCTGACGCGCAGTTACCGCTCGCCCAATACCAACCAGCTGATCAGCCGGCCGTCGATCAGCAACTTCCAGCCCGACACCAGCCAGCCCAACAGCCCCACCCACCCCGACCGCGCCGGCAACCCCGCGCTCAAGCCCGAGCTGGCCTGGGGCCTGGAGGTGGGCTACGAGCGTTACCTGGCCGAAGGCGGCGTGCTCAGCGCCAATGTGTTCTACCGCCGCATCGACGATCTGATCCGCACGGTGCGCGGCCTCGAAATCGTGAGCTGGGCCACCGTGCCGCGCTGGGTGGCCCGGCCGCAGAACATCGGCCAGGCTGACGCCGCCGGGCTGGAGCTCGAAGCCAAGGGCCGCCTGGCCGACCTGGTGGCCACCGAGTTGCCCATCACCCTGCGCAGCAACTTCACGCTGATGTGGAGCCGGGTGGGCGAAGTGATGGGCCCGAACAACCGGCTCGAAGGCCAGCCCACCTGGACGGCCAACCTGGGCGCCGATTGGCCCGTCAAGGGCACGCCGCTGACCTGGGGCGCCAGCCTGAACTACACGCCCAGTTTCGTGGTGCAGCAGATCGACCAGCAGGCTTCGCGCCAGGGCAACAAGCGGGTGGTGGACGCCTATGCGGTGTGGCGCTTCAGCCCCGAGGCCAGCGCCCGCCTGACGCTGAGCAACCTGGGCGCACGCCGCTACGACACCGGCCTGACCACCACCCTGGCCGATGGCAGCAGCGAGGCCACCGACACATCGGCACGCACCTTCACCACCGTCAACCTGCGGGCCGAGTTCAGGTTCTGAGCGACCGCGCGCCGCTCTGGGCATCGGCATCGTGATGGCGCCGCTGGCCCGGCGCCTGCCCAAGCTGCTGCCCGTGCTGCCCCGCCTGGCCCTGCCGGTGCTGCCGGTGTGGCTGACGGCGCACCGCGAGCTGCGCGCCAGATCCGAGCTCGACTATTTGAGCTGCGCGCCGTGTGCGTCGAACACCTGCACGGTGACGGGGATGCTGGCCCGCACGCTGCCGGTGACGGTGCAGAAGTCTTCAAAGCTGCCCAGCACCCGCTCCAGGTGGCCCACCGCCTCGGCCGGCACGCCCAGGGTCAGGCGGGCGGTCATGCCCAGCACGCGCAGGCGCTTGTCGGCGTTGCGGCCCACCTCGGCTTCGACATCGCAGGTGATGGCGCCGGTGTCGTCGTGGTACTTGCGGGCCGAAAACAGCAGCGACGCGGCCAGGCAATTGCCCACCGCCGCGCACAGCAACTGCACCGGCGACGGGCCGGCGCCGGCGCCCAGCGGGGCGGGCTCGTCGCTCAGCAGGCCGGGCACGCCGGCGCCGAACTGGTTGTCAAACTGGTAGTCGTGGCGCTGGGTCAGGCGCACTGTGGTGCGGGGCTCGCTCATCGCAGGTCCTCGGGTGGAAGCCAGGCGCGGCGAGCGGCAGGCCCTGGGGCCTAACGCACCTTGCCCAGCAGGGTTTGAACGTCTTCCAGCACGGCAGCGAGCTCGGCGCTGCGCTTGGCGTCGGGTGCCAGGCGGGCGCCCAGCTCTTGCTGCATGAAGCACACCGTCATGCGCACGTAGGCGCTGTCCAGGGCCTTGCGCACGGCGGCCATCTGGCTGGCGATGTCAAGGCAGGACTCGCCGCTCTCGATCATGCGCTGGATGCCGCGCACCTGGCCTTCGGCCCGTTTCAGGCGGTTGAGCAGGTCGGTGCGCGAGGCGTCGTCGGACAGTTGGGACATGGTGCAGGGCGCCGCTACGGCTGCAAGGGCTGAGGGTGCTGCCATTGTCTCTGGGCCGGTCGCCCGTGTGTGGCGGCGGGTCTTGCGGATCAGCGGCTGCAGGCCACTTCGGGCACGCCCAGCTTCTTCAGGATCATGCCCAGCGGGCACACATTGCTGAAACCGAACTGCAGCAGGTTGGCGCCCACGAAGGCGGTGAAGGCCAACCACCAGGGGCTGACGAACAGCGGGCTGCCCTGCACGCCCAGCGCCAGGCTCAGCAGGATGAAGAGGCCGGCAAAAATGCGGATCAGACGGTCGACGGTCATGGTGTATCTCCAGTGGGTGACGTGGTGGAAGCGGGGGTGGGAACAGGGGTGGGAACAGGGGTGGGAACGGGGCCGGGGTGGCGGCTTCGGTAGGCCGAGAAATACAGCACCGGGATGACCACCAGCGTGAGCAGGGTCGACACCAGGATGCCGAAGATCAGCGAGACGGCCAGGCCATTGAAGATGGGGTCGTCCAGGATGAAAAAGCCGCCGATCATGGCCGCCAGGCCGGTCAGCGCGATGGGCTGGGCGCGCACTGCGGCCGAGCTGATCACCGCCTGGCCGAAGGCCAGACCCTGGGCCAGTTGCAGCTCGATGAAATCGACCAGCAAGATGGAGTTGCGCACGATGATGCCGGCCAGCGCGATCATGCCGATCATGCTGGTGGCGGTGAAGGGCGCACCCAGCAACGCGTGGCCCGGCATCACGCCGATGAGGGTGAGCGGGATCGGCGCCATGATGATCAGAGGCGTCAGATAACTGCGAAACTGAGCGACCACCAGCAGGTAGATCAGGATCAGGCCCACGCCGTAGGCGGCGCCCATGTCGCGAAAGGTCTCGTAGGTGATCTGCCACTCGCCGTCCCACTTGACCGCGTATTCGCGGAAGCTATCGGCGGG
>JANOAQ010000042.1:0-2174 GCA_031411195.1 Burkholderiaceae bacterium
GGTGTAGTGCAGGTGGTGTGGGCCCGCCCACATGTAGGTAAAGATCAGCGCCCAGAAGTGGACGATGGACAAACGGTAGCTGTAAACCGGGCGCTCGGCCTGCTTGGGTATGAAGTAATACATCATGCCCAGGAACCCGGCGGTCAAAAAGAAGCCCACGGCGTTGTGGCCATACCACCACTGCACCATCGCGACCTGCACGCCGGCGTAGGCCGAGTAGGACTTCATCCAGCCCGCGGGCTCCTCGGCGCTATTGACGATGTGCAGCAGGGCCACGGCGATGATGAAGGCGCCGAAGAACCAGTTGGCCACATAGATGTGTTTGATCTTGCGCATGCCCACCGTGCCGAAGAACACGATGGCGTAGGACACCCACACCACGGCGATCAGCAGGTCGATCGGCCATTCGAGTTCGGCGTACTCCTTGCCTTGGGTCATGCCCAGCGGCAAGGTGATGACGGCGGCCACGATGACCAGGTTCCAGCCGATGAAGGTGAACATCGCCAGCCCCGGCAGGAACAGCCGCGTCTGGCAGGTGCGCTGCACCACGTGGTAGCTGGTGGCAAACAGCACGCTGCCGCCAAAGGCGAAGATCACCGCATTGGTGTGCAGCGGCCGCAAGCGGCCATAACTGAGCCACGGGACGCCGAAATTGAGCTCTGGCCATGCCAATTGGGCGGCGATGATGACGCCGACCAGCATGCCCACGATGCCATACACGACAGAGGCCAAGGCAAAACCGCGAATCACGGTGTCGCTGTAGACCGGGGCGGTCGTTGTGGAGCTGCTTGCCATTGAGACGCCTCCTTCCAGGATTACAAGTTGAATCAGACTGACTTCGATTGTTCGGGCAGCGCCTTGATCTTTGATTGATCGCCGTCAATCGGCGGCGCATCACTTTCCAGAATCCGGGAACCTTCTCGCTCCACGTCATCGAACTGCCCCCGGTGCAGGGCCCAGCCGAAGACACCCATGATGAGCAGCACCAGCACAGCCGACAGGGGAATGAGCAGGTAGAGGATGTCCATGTCAGATCGGGGTCGGCTCAGCGCGCCAGGCGCATGGAATTGAGGATCACACCCAGCGAACTGCTGGCCATGCCCAGGCCGGCGGCCCAGGGCGGCAGCCAGCCCGTGAGGGCCAGCGGAATGCACACCGCGTTGTAGACCGCAGCCCAGGCGAGGTTCTGGCGGATCACGCGCATGGTCTTGAGGGCCAGTGCATGGGCACGCACCAGATCACCGAGCCGGCTCGACACCACCACCGCGTCGGCCTGGGCGCGTGCCACCAGGGCGCCTTGCCCCATCGCGAAGCTCACGTCGGCCCGGGCCAGAACAGGCGCGTCGTTGATGCCATCACCCACCATGCCCACACACAGGCCCGAAGTCTGTGCGGTGGACACTTCGGCCAATTTGCTTTCGGGCGTGGCGCCGCCAATCACTTGCTGCACGCCCAACTGTTGTGCCATGCGCAGGGCGCGCTCGGGCAGGTCACCCGACAGCAAAACCACTTCCAGCCCGCAGGCTTGAAGGTCAGCCACCGCCTGTCGGGCATCGGGGCGCAAGGCTTCATCAAAGTCAAAGCGCAGCAGGGCCAGGCCTTCGCAGCCCAGCCATACAGCGGTGCGACCCGAGCCAAGGTCATCTTGGGGCTCAGGCAGTGCATCGGCCTGCACAAAACCGCGCCGCCCCAGGCGCCAGCGCCGGCCTTCGGCATCGGTTCCAGACAATCCCAGGCCGGGGGTCTCTTGCACATCGCGCCACAACACGCGGCCTGTCGCATCGCCCCCTTGTGCCGCGGCAACCAGGGCCTGCGACAGCGGGTGGCTTGACCAGCCTGCCAAGCCGGCAGCCAGGGCAAGACACTGCGCATCGTCCAGTACCGCGCAGGCACTTTCGGCTTGCAGCCGGGCCATGCCCGCCCATTGCAAATGCTCATCGGTCACAGTGCCGGTTTTGTCCAGGTAGATGCGCTGCACCTTGGTGAACGCTTCCAATGCATCCAGCCGCTGCAGCAGCACGCCGCGCCGTGCCAGGGCACTGGCCGCTGACAGCAAGGCCGAAGGCGCCGCCAAGGACAAGGCACATGGGCAGGTGACGATGAGCACCGACACGGCCACCCATACCGCGCGGCTGGGGTCGATCACGCTCCACACGGCGGCGGCACCGGCAGCC
>JANOAQ010000043.1:0-5244 GCA_031411195.1 Burkholderiaceae bacterium
ACCGGGTTGTTCTTGGTGCGGCGCTGCAGCACCTGGATGGCGCGGCGGATCTCGTCGTCGCGGCCGATCACCGGGTCGAGCTTTCCTTGCCGTGCCCGCTCGGTCAGGTCGAGCGTGTACTTCTTCAGCGCCTCGCGCTGGCCTTCACTTTCGGCTGAATCTACAGTGGCGCCACCGCGTACCGCCGTGATGGCGCCTTCGAGCGCTTTGCGGCTGAGGCCGTGGCCGCGCACGATGCCGCCGATGTCGCTCTTGCTGTCGGCCAGGGCCAGCAGGAACATCTCGCTGGCGATGAACTGGTCACCGCGCTGGGTGGCTTCCTTGTCAGCCTGTTGCAGCAATTGACCCAGGTCACGCCCGGCCTGCACCTGGCCACCGCCCTGCACGCTGGGCAGGGCTGCGATCGCGGTTTCCATCGCGCTTTTCAGCGCTGCGGTGTTGGCGCCGGCGCGGTCAAGCAAGGCCTTGGGGCCGTCGGGCTGGGCCAGCATGGCGGCCAGCACGTGGGCCGGCTCGATGTAGGGGTTGTCGCGGCCCACAGCCAGGCTTTGGCCGTCGGCCAGGGCTTGCTGAAAGGCAGTGGTGAGTTTGTCGAGACGCATGGTGATGTCCTCCGGATTGACAAGGACATTGGGCTGCCCTGGGGCAATTCAAGCCCGGCCGGCGGTGGCTGTCTGTGCGGTGTTGTGCTGGGTCAAGTGGGTCGCCGCTGCTGGGCGCCACTTCTAGAATCAGGGAATGAACATCCACCAGATGCAAGTTCGTTACCAGCCCAGCGCGGACCGCATCCTGTGGCAGGTGCGCACCGCCGGCGGTGAGTTGCTGCAGGCCTGGCTGACCCGACGCCTGCTGAAACTGGCCTGGCCCCACTTGAACCGCCTGGTGGTGCAGGCCGGTCTGGCCCAGGTGGTGCCCGGCGCCACAGCGGCCAGCGTGCTGCCCGAGGCGCAGGCCATGCTGGCCCAGGCCGTGCGTGATCGGCCACTGGCCAATGCCCGCTTCAACGAGCCCTTCAACCTGCAGGCCGCCGCCCAGCCGCTGGGCCCCGAACCGCTGCTGGCCGATGCCATCGACCTGGGCCCGGGCAACGAAGGCCGGGGCCTGAACATCCGCCTGCGCGAGGCGGCCGGCCGGTCGATGGCCCTGCAGTTGAACGACGATCTGGCCACCG
This sequence comes from Burkholderiaceae bacterium, assembly GCA_031411195.1. Lineage (GTDB taxonomy): Bacteria > Pseudomonadota > Gammaproteobacteria > Burkholderiales > Burkholderiaceae_C > Pseudaquabacterium. The sequence goes on from JANOAQ010000043.1 coordinate 1,172, forward strand.
CGCTGTTGCGCTTGCTGGGCCAGGCCTTGAGCGACGCCGATTGGGGGTTGTTGCCAAGTGCTGCGGCCGAAGCGCCCACCGGGCCCCGGGTACTGAATTGAACCGGCCCACGCCCAGAGGGCGCCATGGGTTGCCGCAGTGGTTGCAGGGGTCGTTGCAGGGGTCGTTGCGGGGATGGTGGCGGGCTGCGCTCCTGGGCTGCGCACTGGCCTGGGCCTTGGCTTGGGCATGCCCGGGTACCGCGCTGGCTGATGGGCTGAAGGCGGAGACGCCCGCCATCCAGGTGACCGAGGCGCAGTTTCAGCGGTTGGACACCGGTGTCGATGGCCCGTGGCAGCGGGTTGCACTGCCCGACACCTGGGCCGCGCGTGGGCTGCCGCAATCTGGCAGCGCCCGCTACCGGGCACGCTTCTTCCTGGCGGCACCGCCGGCCGAGGCGGTCTGGGCCGTGCGTGTCGACCGCCTCAGCACCACCCACACCATGCGGGTGAACGGCGTGCTGGTCAACCACCAACGCGGCGGTGACGAAGGCAAAGACGATGTCGTTCGCCTGGCCACCAGTGGCAAGACAACGCCGGTGCTGGCCGAATTTCCCAGCCAGTTGCTCAAGCAAGGCGACAACCAGATCGACATCGAGTGGCGGCTCATCACCCGCGCGGGCATGTCGGACATCACCGTGGGCCCGTCCATCGGGCTTCGCGGCAGCTTCGACACAACCCAGTTGTGGGATCGCACCGCGCCGCAACTGATCAATGCAGCCGGCGCCGCGCTGGCGGGCTTCATGCTGCTGATCTGGTGGCAGCGCCGCAGCGAGCGTTCATTTGGCCTGTTCGGTCTGCTCTGGCTGCTGGTGTCGCTGCGCAATTCCACCTACTACATCGACACCACCCCGGTACCGGTCAACGTGGCGGTGCTGCTGTACTTTCTGGCGCAATGTGGCAGCGCGGTGCTGCTGGGTGCGTTTGCGGTGTCGATCTCGTCCACACGCTGGCCGCGGTTTGAAGCGGCGCTGCGCTGGGCCGGCGGGCTCTCGCTGGTGGTCGGCCTGCTGGGTGCCGCGCTGGGCCGCCTGCCGGACGTGCGCGCCGTGGCCTACCTGGGCGTGATCGGCCTGAGCCTGGTGTCGCTGCGGGTGCTGTGGCACACCGTTCGCCAGGCACCCCGGCGCGCCCTGGTGGCCTTGCTGCTGGGCCTGGTGGTGGTGCAGGCGGCCGGCTTGCACGATTACCTGTACCTGCAGGGCCGCTTGCCGATCACCCACTTCTTCTGGATGCCCTATGCCGTGCCGCTGGGCTGCGTGTGGTTTGCGATGGTGCTGATACAGCGCATGGTGCAAGCTTTGCAGAGCAGCGAAGACCTCACTGCCCGGCTTGAAACCCGCGTGGCCGAACGCACCGTGGCGCTGGACCATGCCAATCTGGCGCAGTCACGCTTTCTGGCAGCCGCCAGCCACGACCTGCGCCAACCCGTGGTGGCCATCGGCTTGCTGGTGGGTCTGCTGCGCGAGCAAGTGCAGGCGCCCGAGCAACGCCACCTGCTCGACCGCACGCACGAGGCAGCGCGTGCGCTCGAAGACCTGCTGCGTGGTCTGCTCGATCTGTCTCGGCTGGACGCCGGCGCCGCCATGCCCGTGCCGCAACCCGTGGCACTGCAACCGCTGTTCAACGCCATTGCGGCCCACGAGCGCCCATCGGCCCTGGCGCGGGGCCTCGATCTGCGCTTTCGCGCGGCTGGCCGGGTGGTGATGTCTGACCCGCTGCTGCTCGAGCAGATCCTGCGCAACCTGGTGGCCAATGCCTTGCGCTACACCACGCGGGGCGGTGTGCTGGTGACGGCACGCGTCGGTGCGGGTGGGGTCAGGCTGCAGGTGTGGGACACCGGGCGCGGCATCGCCTTGGCCGATCAGCAACGGGTGTTCGAGCCCTTCGTGCAACTGGACAACCCCGAGCGCGACCGCCGCAAGGGCCAGGGCCTGGGCCTGGCCATCGTGCAGCGCAGCGTCGACCTGTTGGGGCATGGCCTGACACTGCGATCGCAACCGGGCAGAGGCAGCTGTTTCACGCTGACGCTGCCGGCCGTGGCGGCGCAATGGGCGCCCAGGGCGAGCGATGACATCTGCGGCCAGCCCCTGGCGCGCCAGCGCATCTGGCTGCTCGACGACGACCCGGCGGTGCGTGAGGCCATCGCTGCGCGCTTGCGGGCCTGGGGCGCCGAGGTGCAACCGTTCATCCGGCTGGCCGACCTGACGGCCGCCTTGGCCAGCGGTGTGCGCCGCCCCGACTGGCTGCTGACCGACCACCGCCTGCCCGATGGGGATGGCGCCCAGGCCATCGCCCAGTTGCATGCCACCTTCGGCCCGGTACCAGCACTGATGGTCACCGGCGACACGGCACCTGCCGAAATGCAGAAACTGGCCGCGCTGGGCGTTGAGGTGCTGCACAAGCCCTTCAGGCCCGAAGCCTTGCTGCACAAGCTGCAGCAGCGACCGGCCTGGCCCCCTCCACGGGGCTGAGAGCTTGTGAAGCTTTGGGCAAACCCCGACGGCCGCCGGCGGCCAGGAGCGTTGTCAGGGTATGAGTGCTCCATCCATGCCAAGTGACGCCAGCGACAGCGCCGCGTTGTTCGACGATCTGCCGGTGCCCGCAGTGGCCGTGGCGGCGCCGCGTGCTTCTTCAGCAGTGGGCAACGCGCGGGTGATCATGCCCAACCGCAGCCAGATCGAGCTGCGCCCGATGGACCTTGAGTCTCTGCTGCCCGAAGGCCACCGTGCTCGACTGGTCTGGGCGTGGGTCGAGCGACAGGACTTGAGTGCGCTGTACGCGCTGATCAAGGTGCGCGAGGGTGGCGTGGGGCGCAGCGCCATTGCGCCGCAGATCCTGCTGGCGCTGTGGCTGTACGCCACGCTGGACGGGATTGGCAGCGCACGGCAGCTCTCGCGCCTGGTGCTCGAACATGACGCGTATCGCTGGATCAGCGGCGGTGTGCAGGTCAACCACCACAGCCTGTCGGACTTCCGCGTGGCGCACGGCGCGGCACTGGACGAGATGCTCAGCGCCAGCGTGGCGGCGCTGATGACGGCCGGTGCGGTCAAGCTGCAACGCGTGGCGCAGGACGGCATCAAGGTGAGGGCCAGTGCCGGGGCGTCGTCGTTCCGACGCAAGGGCAGCCTGCAAGACAATCTCGAGCAGGCCCGAGCGCGGGTACGAGAGCTCAAGGATCAGCTTGACACCGATCCGGCGCAGGCCAGCCGGCGCAAGGCTGCGGCGCAGGAGCGCGCGCGGCGCGAGATGCAGCAGCGGTTGCAGCAGGCACTGGATCGGCTGCCCGAGCTTGAGCAGATCAAGCGGCGCAACGGCGCCAAGGCAGAGGACGCCCGCGCCAGTTCCACCGATGCCGATGCCAACGTGATGAAGATGGCTGACGGCGGGTACCGTCCGGCGGTTAACGCACAACTGGCCAGCGACTGCGACAGCCAGGTGATCGTGGGCGTGCAGGTCAGCACTGCGGGCAGCGACATGGCGCAGCTCGCGCCGATGGTCGATCAAGTGGGCCAGCGCTGCGCAAGGACGCCCGAGCAGTGGCTGGTCGACGGCGGCTTCCCGGCGCACGAGCAGCTTGACGCGGTAGCCGACAAGACCGAGGTCTATGCGCCGGTGCCCGAAGCCCGGCCGAAGAAGGACGCGCAGGGCAACGAGGTCGAGCAGGACAAGCACGCACCCAAGCCTGATGACAGCGAAGCGGTGGCGAAGTGGCGCCAGCGCATGGCCACGCCCGAGGCCAAGTCGCTGTACAAGCTGCGCGCGGCCACGGCCGAATGCGTCAACGCGCAAGCCAGAAACCGCGGCCTGCAGCGCATGCCGGTGCGGGGCCTGGGCAAGATGCGGTGCGTGATGCTGCTGTTCGCGCTGGCACACAACCTGATGCGCACGGTAACCCTGGCGCCACAGTTGTTGGGCTTGGGCCAAACTCCGTCTGCCACAACTGCGAGTACTGTATGAACGGCGCAAACCTCGACAAAACCCTGCCTTGTAGCCGCTGCGCAGCCTCAGGACCGGCAAGCAGCCGCTTGTCGC
>JANOAQ010000044.1:0-2646 GCA_031411195.1 Burkholderiaceae bacterium
CGAAGGCATCAAGCACGCTGGCGACGGGATTGGTGAAGCCCATGGCCAGCAGCACCAGATCGGCCTGGTAGTGCTTCTCGGTGCCGGCCATCTCGACCAGCTTGCCGTCCTTGAACTCGACGTTCACAGTCGTCAGGCCGGTCACCTTGCCCTTGTCCTTGCCCGAGCCGGCGTTGAACGACTTGGTGGACACCGCAAACTCGCGCAAGCAGCCCTCGTCGTGGCTGCTGCTGGTGCGCAGCTTGATTGGCCAGTAGGGCCACACCAGGGGCTTGTTCTCTTGCTCGGGCGGCATGGGCATCACCTCGAACTGGGTGACGCTGGCCGCGCCGTGGCGGTTGCTGGTGCCCACGCAGTCGCTGCCGGTGTCGCCGCCGCCGATCACGATGACGTGCTTGCCGGTGGCCATGATCTGGGCCTTGAGCTTGTCGCCCGCGTTGACCTTGTTCTGCATCGGCAAGAACTCCATCGCGAAGTGCACGCCGTCAAGCGCCCGCCCCGGCACGGGCAAGTCGCGGCTTTGCTCGCTGCCACCGGTCAGGATCACGGCATCGAACTGGCCCTTCAGTTCGTCGGCCGTGATGGTGGTCTTGGCGTCATTGGTCACCTTGGCCGCTGCACCCTCGGTGGGCCAGGCACCCACCAGGACGCTGGTCTTGAAGACCACGCCCTCGGCTTGCATCTGCGCCACCCGGCGGTCGATGTGGGTCTTTTCCATCTTGAAGTCGGGGATGCCGTAGCGCAGCAGGCCGCCGATGCGGCTGTTCTTCTCGAACACCGTCACTGCATGGCCGGCACGCGCCAGTTGCTGGGCTGCCGCCAGGCCGGCCGGGCCGCTGCCGACCACAGCCACGGTCTTGCCGGTGTTGGTGGCCGGCGGCATGGGCGTGACCCAGCCTTCGGCCCAGGCGCGGTCGATGATGGCGTGCTCGATGCTCTTGATGCCCACCGCGTCGTCGTTGACGTTGAGCGTGCAGGCCGCCTCACACGGGGCCGGGCAGATGCGGCCGGTGAACTCGGGAAAGTTGTTGGTGCTGTGCAGCACGGTGATGGCGTTGGACCAGTCGCCTTGGTACACCAGGTCGTTGAAGTCCGGAATGATGTTGTTGACCGGACAACCGCTGTTGCAGAAGGGCGTGCCGCAATCCATGCAGCGTGCGGCTTGCACCTTGGCCTGCTCGTTGTTCAGGCCGATGACGAATTCCTTGTAGTTCTTCACACGCTGGGGCACGGGCTCGTAGCCCTCTTCCAGACGCTCGAACTCCATGAAGCCGGTGACTTTTCCCATGATGCTGTTGTCCTGATTCAGTGCGTGCGTCGGATTACTTGGCGGGCACGGTGGGCTGATTGGCTTCGCCCTTGGCCTTGGCGATCAGGGCGTCCTTGGCCGCGTTCGCCGCGTTTGCCGCGTTTGCCAATGCAGCGGCGTTGATCTCACCCAGCGCCCGCTTGTACTCGTTGGGAAAGACCTTGATGAACTTGCCCCGTGCGCCGGCCCAGTCGTCCAGCATCTCGCGGGCGCGCAGGCTGCCGGTCCAGGTGTGGTGCTGCTCGATCAGCGCCTTGAGCAGCTCTTCATCGGCCTGGCCCTGGTGCCACACCGCGCGGTCCACACTGCTGGCTTGCTCGCCCGCTGACAACACCTTGTCCAGCGACACCATCGCCGTGTTGCAGCGCTTGGCGAACTGGCCGTCCTCGTCGTAGACGTAGGCGATGCCGCCGCTCATGCCGGCTGCAAAGTTGCGCCCGGTCTTGCCCAGCACCACCACCGTGCCGCCGGTCATGTATTCACAACCGTGGTCGCCGGTGCCTTCGACCACCGCAGTGGCCCCACTCAGGCGCACCGCGAAGCGCTCACCGGCCACGCCACGGAAGAACGCCTCGCCGCTGGTGGCGCCGTAAAGCGCGGTATTGCCGATGATGATGTTCTTGGTTGAATCACCCCGGAAGTCGATGCTGGGGCGCACCACCACACGGCCACCGGAGAGGCCCTTGCCGGCGTAGTCGTTCGCGTCGCCGATCAGGTACTGGGTAATTCCCCGCGCCAAGAACGCCGCAAAGCTCTGGCCCCCGGTGCCTTCCATCTGCATGAAGATGGTGTGGTCGGGCAGGCCTTCGGGCCGGTGGCGAATCAACTCGCCCGACAGCATGGCGCCCACGCTGCGGTTGCGGTTGCGCGTGTCCTGCATGAACTGCACCTTTTCGCCCCGCAAGATCGCGGGCTGGCACTTCTCGATCAATTGCACATCGAGTGCGTTTTCCAGGCCGTGGTCCTGGCCTTCGGTGTGGAATCGCGGCACGTCGGCCGGCGCCTCGGGCTGGTGGAAGACGCGGCTGAAATCCAGGCCCTGGGCCTTCCAATGGGCGATGCCCTTGCGGGTGTCGAGCAGGTCGGCGCGGCCGATCAGGTCGTCGAACTTTCGGATGCCCAGCTGGGCCATCAACTGGCGCGCTTCTTCGGCCACGAAGAAGAAGTAGTTGACGACATGCTCGGGCTTGCCGGCAAACTTCTTGCGCAGCAGCGGGTCTTGGGTGGCCACGCCCACCGGGCAGGTGTTGAGGTGGCACTTGCGCATCATGATGCAGCCTTCGACCACCAGCGGCGCGGTGGCAAAGCCGAACTCGTCGGCGCCCAGCAGGGCACCG
>JANOAQ010000045.1:0-5474 GCA_031411195.1 Burkholderiaceae bacterium
CGCCACAGGAGGCCAGCGCCTGATCAACGCCGCCGCGACCGAGTTGGCTGCGCCGATGAACCGGCTGGTTCTGACGGCGCAGTTGCAAGAACGCGGCGCCTTGCGGCACACGCCCGCCGGTCTTCCGGCCTTCGACTGCAGGCTGCAACATGGGTCCACGGTCACCGAAGACGGGCAGCCACGCCAGGTCTCACTCGAGATCAAGGCGCTGGCGATTGGCGCGATCTCACGGCCCCTGGCGGCGCTGGCGCTTGGAAGTACCGGCCTGTTCGGCGGCTTCCTGGCCACAGCGCGCAACGGCCGCGGTTGCTTGTTTCACATCACCGAGCTGAGCCCCGTCACTTCTGCCCCGACGTCAGATCCATCTTCAGATTCACCGCCGTCCGCCTCCGTGCACTCGGCCACCCATTGAAAGAGGTACACCATGCCCCCGCCCCGTGGTAAAGGTAAGTTTTCCAAAGACCGCAAGCCCAAGCGCAACACGCAATCGCTGCTGTTCAAGCGCAAGCGCTTTTGCCGCTTCACCGTCGCCAATGTGGTCGAGATCGACTACAAGGACGTCGATACCCTGCGCGATTTCGTCGGCGAAAACGGCAAGATCACGCCGGCCCGCCTGACCGGCACCCGCGCTTTCTACCAGCGCCAGCTGACCGTGGCCATCAAGCGTGCGCGCTTCCTGGCCCTGGTGCCGTACAGCGACCAGCACCGCGTCTGAAGGAGCAGCCACCATGCAAATCATCCTGCTCGAAAAAGTAGCCAACCTGGGCAATCTGGGTGATGTGGTCAAGGTCAAGGACGGCTATGCCCGTAACTTCCTGATCCCCACCAAGCAAGCTCGCCGCGCCACCGAATCGGCCATCAAGGAATTCGAAACCCGCCGCGCCGATCTTGAAAAGACCGCCGCCGACAAGCTGGCCGCCGCGCAAGCCGTGGGCGAGAAGATGTCGGGCAAAACCGTCACCATTGCCCAAAAGGCGGGTGTGGACGGTCGCCTGTTCGGTTCGGTCACCAACGCCGACATTGCGGACGCGCTGAAGAAGCAAGGCTTCGACGTGGCCAAGGCGCAGGTGCGTTTGCCCAATGGACCGCTGAAGGCCGTGGGCGAGTTCCCGGTCTCGGTGGCCGCGCACTCCGACGTGGTGGTCGAAGTCTCGGTGCACGTGGTGCCCCTGGTTGACTGATCCCCGCTGGCGGCCTGCCCAGGCCGCTGCACACAAAGCCGGCCTTGTGCCGGCTTTTTTCATGGGCGGCCGAAGTGGGCACAACAGCGTGCTGCGCCAGATGGCGCAATTTGCGCTTGTCCCCCGCCCGTCCCCTGGATTTCCACAGCCTTGCCCACAGGCTGGCTGGTCCACCCGCCCTATCATGGCCAACGCCACCCTGCCGTCTGGATGCCTGACCGATGTCCGCCGTTTTCCGATCTGCCCAAGCCACTGAACCGCCCGACGACGAGGTGGCCCGCCTGCGGGTGCCGCCCCATTCGGTGGAGGCTGAGCAAAGCGTGCTCGGGGGCCTGCTGATCGACAACATGGCCTGGGATCGGGCCGGCGACCAAGTCTCCGAGAGCGATTTCTACCGCTACGAGCACCGCGAGATCTTTACCGCCATCGCCCAGTTGATCAACGCCAGCAAGCCGGCCGACGTGATCACCGTGTTCGAGCATCTGCAGAACAGCGGCAAGGCCGAGGCCTGCGGTGGCCTGAAGTACCTGAACGACCTGGCGCAAAGCGTGCCCAGCGCAGCCAACCTGCGGCGTTACGCCGAGATCGTGCGAGAGCGCGCCATCCTGCGCAAACTCATCTCGGCCAGCGACGAAATCGCCACCAACGCGTTCAATCCGCAGGGCCGGCAGGTGAGCCAGATCCTGGACGAGGCCGAGGGCAAGATCTTCAAGATCGGCGAAGAGGGGTCGCGCAACAAGCAGGGCTTCATCAGCATCGACAAGTTGACGGTGCAACTGATCGACCGCGTGACGGAACTTCACGAAAACGGCGCCGAAGACGTGACCGGCGTGCGCACCGGCTTCTACGACATGGACCGCATGACCGCCGGCCTGCAGAAGGGCGACCTGATCATCCTGGCTGCCCGGCCGTCGATGGGCAAGACGGCGTTTGCCTTGAACATTGCCGAGTACGTGGCCGTCAGCGAAGAGTTGCCGGTGCTGGTGTTTTCGATGGAAATGGGCGCTTCGCAACTGGCCCTGCGCATGGTGGGCTCGCTCGGGCGCATCGACCAGAGCGGCTTGCGCACCGGCCGGCTGCGCGACGATGAATGGGGCCGCCTGACCGAAGCCGCCGAAAAACTGGGCAAGGCCCAGATGTTCATCGATGAAACACCGGCGTTGAACCCGGCCGAGTTGCGCGCCCGCTCGCGCCGCATGGCGCGGCAGTTTGGCGGCACGCTCGGTCTGATCGTGGTCGACTACCTGCAACTGATGAGCGGCACCGGCAAGAGCGACGGTGAAAACCGCGCCACCGAGATCAGCGAGATCTCGCGCGGCTTGAAGGCGCTGGCCAAGGAACTGCAGTGCCCGGTGATTGCGCTGTCGCAATTGAACCGGTCGGTCGAAACGCGCACCGACAAACGGCCGATGATGAGCGACCTGCGCGAATCGGGCGCCATCGAGCAGGATGCCGACGTCATCATGTTCATCTACCGCGACGAGTACTACACCAAAGAGGCCTGCAAGGAGCCGGGCATTGCCGAGATCATCATCGGCAAGCAGCGCAATGGCCCGGTCGGCACGATCAAGCTCACCTTCCTGAAGCCGCTGACCAAGTTCGACAACCTGGCGCCGGGCAGTTCGGGCTCTGGAGAGTATTAGCCCCCCCCCCCGAAGCGCCTGCGGCGTCCTTGCAGGCCGCGCTGTGCCAGAGGCACAGCCCTTCGGCAGGCACAAACGGCCAGCCGTTCGTGTCCGGCCTCAGCCCCCTTCAGGGGGGCGCCGCCAGCGGCCCGGCGGAGCCGGTTCTGCGGCGTCTGTTGGGTGGGTTCGGTGGTGATGGGCGCCAGGACGGGTGGACGGCTGAGCAATGGCTGTATATATTTACAGCATGCGCCGCATTCCTATTCAGCCTGTACTGCAACTGCGGCCTGACGCCACCCAGGCGCTGAAAGGCCGAGGCACGGCGTGGGACTTGGCGCACCGGTTTTCGACCGACCAGCGTGAAGGGTTCGACGATGGCTGGGGCAACCTGGACCAGGCGGTGCTCGAGCAGGTGCTGGCGCCGGCCACGCAGGTGCTCGAAGAGCAGGTCAAATCCATCCTGGCCCGCAACGATTCACCCGACATCGGCTTCGATCTCTCGGTCAACCCGTACCGGGGCTGTGAGCACGGCTGCATTTATTGCTACGCCCGGCCTACCCACAGCTACCTCAACTTGTCGCCGGGCCTGGACTTCGAGACCCGCATTATCGCCAAGGTCAATGCGGCCCAGCGGCTGCGCGAAGCCTTCTCGGCGCGCACCTACACGCCGCTGTACTTGAACATCGGCTCGGCCACAGACGCCTACCAGCCAGCCGAGCGGCGGCTGGGCATCACGCGCAGCGTGATCGCCGTGTGCAGCGAATTCAGGCACCCGTTTTCGCTGATCACCAAGAGCGCCGGCGTCGAGCGCGACATCGATCTGATCGCACCGATGGCCGCCGATGGCCTGGCGGCGGTGTATGTGTCCATCACCACATTGGACTCTGCGCTGGCGCGGTTGATGGAGCCGCGCGCGGCAGCCCCTGACCGGCGTCTGCGCACGATCGAGCGGCTTGCACGCGCGGGCATTCCGGTGGGGGTGAGCGTGTCGCCGGTGATTCCGTTCCTGAACGAGCCTGAGCTAGAACGCATCCTCGAAGCCGCGCGCGACGCCGGTGCCACCTCGGCCTTCAGCATCGTGATCCGCCTGCCCTGGGAGGTGAACCCGCTGTTCCAGCAATGGTTGCAGCAGCACTTTCCAGATCGGGCGGGGCGGGTGATGGCGCGTATCCGCGAGATGCGCGGTGGGGCCGACAACAGCAGCCAGTTTGGCCAGCGCATGACCGGCAGCGGCGTTTGGGCCCAGTTGCTGCGCCAACGCCTGAACAAGGCCAGTGCACGGCTGGGCTTGATGCGTGCGCGCACCGAGCTAGATTTCAGCCAATTCAGGCGGGCACAAACCAGCGCCTCGCCACCTGCGCAGGCCAGCCTGTTCTAGCCAGGCCAGCCAGCGTCTACTTGAACAGGTCCTTGACCCGGTCGGTCCAGCTCTTGGCGTTGGGCGAGTGCTTTTCGCCACCTTTTTTCAGCGACTCGTCCAACTCTTTGAGCAGCTTGCGCTGGTGCTCGGTCAGTTTGACGGGTGTCTCCACCGACACGTGGGCGTACAGGTCGCCCGGGTAGCTGCTGCGCAGGCCCTTGATGCCTTTGCCGCGCAGGCGGAAGGTCTTGCCGTGCTGGGTGCCTTCGGGCAGCTCGATCTCGGCCTTGCCGGCCAGGGTGGGTACTTCGATGCCGCCGCCCAGCGCCACGGTGGTGAAGGACACCGGCACAGTGCAATGCAGATCGTCGCCGTCGCGTTCGAAGATGTCATGCTCCTTGACGCGGATCTCGATGTAGAGATCACCTGCCGGGCCGCCATTGGTGCCTGGCTCGCCATTGCCGGCGCTGCGGATGCGCATGCCTTCGTTGATGCCGGCGGGGATCTTCACCTCCAGCGTCTTCTGGCGTTTGATCTTGCCGGCACCATTGCAGGTGGTGCAGGGCTCGGGGATGATCTTGCCGCTGCCGTGGCAGTGCGGGCAGGTCTGCTGGATGCTGAAGAAGCCCTGGCGCATGTGAACCGTGCCGCTGCCGCTGCAGGTGGTGCAGGTCTTGGCGCTGGTGCCCGCCTTGGCGCCCGAGCCCTTGCAGGTGTCGCAGGTGTCCCAACTCGGGATACGGATCTGCGCATCCTTGCCATTGGCCGCTTCTTCGAGCGATATCTCCATGGCGTAGCTCAGGTCGCTGCCCCGGTACACCTGCTGCCCGCCACCGCCGCGCCGCCCGCCGTTGAAGATATCGCCAAAGATGTCGCCAAAGGCTTCGGCAAAACCGCCGCCCATGCCCGCACCGCCCGCACCACCGGCGTTGGGGTCGACACCAGCGTGGCCGTACTGGTCGTAGGCAGCGCGCTTTTGCGCGTCCGAGAGCATCTCGTAGGCCTCCTTGACCTCCTTGAACTTCTCTTCGGCCTTCTTGGCATCGTCACCCTCGCCCTGGTTGCGATCGGGGTGGTACTTCATGGCCAGCTTGCGGTAGGCCTTCTTGATGTCGTCCTCGGTGGCGTTCTTGGCCACACCCAGGGCTTCGTAGTAATCGCGCTTTGCCATGGAAAAGTCTCAGCAACTTGAAAACGAAACCGCCGCGTTGAGCGGCAGACACAGTCTGCAGTTCGAACGCGGCGAGATGCAACGGCAGCCCGTCAGGGCGTGCCGACATTTCACTTCTTCACTTCCTTGAACTCGGC
>JANOAQ010000046.1:0-2528 GCA_031411195.1 Burkholderiaceae bacterium
CTGAAACACGTCGGCATAACCGCCCAGCGAGGCCACACCTTCCTGGATGCGGGCACCGCCCGAATCGTTCAGGCCGATCACCGGTGCGCCCACCTTCATGGCCTGGTCCATCACCTTGCAGATTTTTTCGGCGTGGGCCTCGCTGAGCGCGCCGCCGAAGACGGTGAAGTCCTGGCTGAAGACGAAGACCAGGCGGCCGTTGATCATGCCGTAGCCGGTGACCACACCGTCGCCGCGGATCTTGTTCTGGTCCATGCCGAAATCGGCACAGCGGTGCTCGACGAACATGTCCCACTCTTCGAAGGTGCCTTCATCCAGCAGCAGTTCCAGCCGCTCGCGGGCGGTCAGCTTGCCCTTGGAATGCTGCGCGGCAATGCGCTTGGTGCCGCCGCCCAGCCGCGCTTCGGCGCGCATGGCTTCGAGTTTTTCTTGGATATCGAGCATGGAAAAGTCTCCTCGTTCAGGATTCAATGAAACAGGTCAAGCAGGCGGCGCGCCGCCACCGAAGCCGCCATGCGGCCGGTGTGCACGTCACCTGTGAGTTGGGGCAAGGCGGCGGTCACCGCCGGGTGGGCCTTGAAGCGCTGCTTCAGGCCCGCGTCTATCAACGACCACATCCAGGCTTGGTCTTGCGTCTGGCGCCGCCCGGCCAGCCGACCATTGGCCGCCTGCAAGCCGCGAAACTGGGTGATGGCCGCCCAGAACTCGGGCAAGCCCGAGCCTTTGAGCGCGCTCAGCTGCATCACCTGCGGCTGCCAATACGCCGCATCGTGCGGATCGTGCCCGGCGCCGCCATGCAGGCCGATCAGGCGCAGCGACGAGCTGATCTGCGCCCGCGCCCGGGTGGCTGCCGCCTCGTCGATGTCGGCCTTGTTGATCACCACCAGGTCGGCCAGTTCCATCACGCCCTTCTTGATGGCCTGCAGGTCATCGCCGGCATTGGGCAGTTGCAGCAGCACGAACATGTCGGTCATGCCGGCCACGGCGGTTTCGCTCTGGCCCACACCCACGGTCTCGACGATGACCACGTCATGGCCGGCGGCCTCGCACACCAGCATGGCCTCGCGGGTCTTTTCGGCCACGCCGCCCAGGGTGCCGCTGCTGGGGCTGGGCCGGATGTAGGCGCGCTCGTCCATCGACAGACGCTCCATGCGCGTCTTGTCGCCCAGGATGGAGCCGCCGCTGACGGTGGATGAAGGGTCGACCGCCAGCACCGCCACGCGGTGGCCGCGCTCGATCAGGTACAGGCCCAGGGCTTCGATGAACGTGCTCTTGCCCACACCCGGAACGCCGCTGATGCCCAGGCGAAAGGACTTTCCGCTGAAGGGCAGCAGGGCATTGAGCAGGGCATCGGCGCGCAGGCGGTGGTCGCCGCGGGTCGATTCCAGCAGCGTGATGGTCTTGGCCACGGCCCGGCGCTGGGCAGGGCCGGGCAAACCGGTAACAGCCGTGTGCAGCACCTGGTCGGGATTGGGCAGGGCGTGCTCAGTCATGGCCCAGGCCATCCTCGTCCTGCAGCCGGTCTATCAGGGCCGGACGCACGTAGTGCAGGTCCCATTCGCTCTCATGCTGCAGCTCGAAGCCATGCCGCTGGTAGAAGCGGTTGGCATCGCTGAGCTTGAGCGCGGTCACCCGCACCGGCAGGCCACGCCCATCGGCCTCGGCCATCACCTGGCCCATCGCCCAGCTGCCCACGCCCTGGCCCTGGGCCTGCGGCGCCACGTACAGGTGGTCCAGCACCAGGTGGTCGCCACGGGGCAGCAGCACCACGAAGCCCACGCGCTCACCGGCCAGCAGGATGTGCCGGGTGTGGGCCGGCTCGAAGGCGCGGCTGAGCCGTTCGCGCGCACGCTCGGGGTCGAATCGGCCCAGGCGCAGCAGGCTCTCGTGCATGGCGGCCAGGCGCACCGACAGCAGGGCCTCGAAATCTTCGTCCGATGCGGCGGCCAGGGCCAGGGCGGGCGCGCCGAGCGTGGTGTGCAGGCTCATCGCGGGAAGGCCGGGGCGGCAGTATTGCAGGGCAGGCAGCGTGGGATGGCGGCTGCGGGGCTTACGCCACCTGCGCGCTGCGGATCTGCTCGAGCACGTCTTTTGCGCTCACCGGGATGGGCGTGCCCGGGCCGTAGATGCCCTTGACGCCCGCGTCGTACAGGAAGCCGTAATCCTGCTGCGGGATCACCCCGCCCACGAAGACGATGATGTCGTCGGCGCCCTGCTTTTTCAGCTCGGCAATGATGGCCGGCACCAGGGTCTTGTGGCCAGCGGCCAGGGTGCTGATGCCCACTGCGTGCACGTCGTTCTCGATGGCCTGGCGGGCGCATTCTTCAGGCGTCTGGAACAGCGGGCCCATGTCCACGTCATAGCCCAGATCGGCAAAGGCCGTGGCCACCACCTTGGCACCGCGGTCGTGGCCGTCCTGGCCCAACTTGGCAATCATCACGCGCGGGCGGCGGCCTTCGGCGTCGGCAAAGGCGGCGATCTCGGCTTTCAGCTTGTCCCAGCCTTCGGCGCTGTCGTAGGCCGCCGCG